>NZ_JBEORU010000002.1:190949-374619 GCF_040302465.1 Micromonospora sp. NPDC126480 | reverse complement strand
CTTGGTCGTCTTGAAGGATCGACGCGATGGCCGTCTCTTATCTACGCAACACGCCCATCACGGGCAAGTCGTACACCACTTCCGTGGACGCAACCGGGTGTGAGGGACCGCCCGGCGAGACATCAGCGCATCCTTGGCGCGATGCGCCCGCCGTCAGCGCGCCACTGCTGGGCCAGGGTCAGCCAGCCGGCGCGGCCCGGCTGGACAGCCGGGAGCGGCCGGGTCGGCGCGAAGAGCGCGGCCGGTAGGTTCGCGCCTCGGATGCGCCGGGGAAGCGGGGGTGGCTCAGGGTTGCAACGCCAGAAACGCAGACGCACGGCGGGACCTCCTTCGCGTGTTGGAAAGGGCCGCCTCCGCCCCAAGGAAGGCGGCCCCGAAGCGCGACCGGCGGGTCTCGGGTCCTCCACCGGCTCACGCCGCGTGCCTTCAGCCTGCGATCAGGGGACTACGCTCAGAAGGAGGTCGATGTTTTCAGAGGCTTTCATCCGGGGGACCTGTGGACGATCTCGGCGCGCAGCTCCGGCAAGCTCGGTCTGAGGCCGGCGTCACGCTCGCCTCTGTGGCAGCGCGTACCTGCTACTCGGCGTCGCACCTGAGTAACGTCGAGGCTGGCCGGCGGGCCGCTACTGCTGACATCGTGCTCGCTTACGCGCGCGCGCTCGGGGAGGGCGACGTGAACCGTCGACAGGTGCTGGGTCTGGCGGCCGGCGTTGTCGGCCCGGTCGTGGCCGGCGAGCTGATCCGGGCCGGCTTCAGCGCCGCGCTGCACGGCCGAACCGCTGAGGACGACTGGCGCGAGCGAGTCGACCAGTATGGCCGGGACTACATGGCCGTAGGCGCGGCGGTGCTCCAGGCCCGCCTGGCGAGCGACCTCGTGATCCTTCAGCAGCACCTGGACACGCCCGCCATGTGGTCGCACGCGGCGCGGGCGCTGGTCACCTATGGCAAGACCACGCCGAACCCTGCCGAGGCGATCCGGTGGTATGACCTGGCGGCGACGGCAGCGGACCGATCTGACGATCTTGCCGTGCGTGTGTGGGTCCGGGGCCGAGCGGCTATCGCGCTCGCCTACGAAGGCGCAGCGCTGTCGACCGCGCGCCGGTACGCGGACCAGGCCGTCGCGCTGTCCGACCGGCCGTCGCTTGGGCGCGTCCAGGCGCTCATGGCACGGGCGCACGTTGCTGCCGGGCGCGGCGACCAGGCCGGCGCGGTCGCGCTCGACACCGAGGCGCGTCGGGTCTTCGATCACGTCGCGTCGCCGGACGGCGAGGTCTCCGACACCGCCGTCCCGCCGTGGCGCATGGCGACGTTCCGGAGCATGTTGTATGCCCGCCTCGGAATGTCGGGCCCCGGTAGCGAAGCCCAGGAGGAAGCCGACCGCACACGGCCGGCGGGCCTTCCGCGCTTCGCCACTCACATCGAGCTACACCGAGGGCTGACGATGGCGAAGGCCGGCGACAAGGCTGGCGGTGTCGCGTACGCCCGGCGAGCGTGGGACGCGCTCCCGGCCGAGCGGCGGTCGCAGAGTCTGGCGCTCATGCTGCGCGAGGTCGAGCGGGCCTGACGGCGAGCGCGACGCCCGGCCCGTGCCCGACTTCGCCCGCAGCCGTCACGCGCACGGCTGGTCGACCGGGCAGGCGTAGGCCGACCGGGCCCCGAGCTCCCACACCCGTACCGGGGTGCCGCAGCGCCGGCACGTCTGCCGCTTGTACACCCACCGCTCGTCCGGCGCCGCCGGGTCGCTGACCACCTGGCCGGCGTCCCGGCCCAGGGCCAGGTACCGCACGGCGAGGTCCCACAGCCGCCGGGCCGTCTCCGGCCCGACGCCCCGCATGTCCGGGTCGATACCGGCGAGGAAGAGCAACTCGGCCCGCCAGGCGTTGCCGATCCCGGCCCACACGCCCTGGTCGAGCACCGCGGCGCCGACCGCGCCCCGCACGCCGGCCAGCCGGGACACCGCCTCCGCCGGGTCGGCGTCGGCGCGCAGCGGGTCCGGCCCGAGCGAGTCGCGCAGCGCCCGCTCGCGGTCGCCCGGAAAGGGCTCGCACCGGATCGGGGCGATCAGGTCGTACGCGACGGCGCTGCCGGCCAGCCGCATCCGCACCCCGGAGCGCGGCGCGGTGGCCGGGTCGTCGTGGCGCAGGAACAGGCCTCGCATGCCGAGGTGCACGTGCAGGGTCGGGCTGCCGTCCAAGTGGTAGAGCAGGTGCTTGCCGTACGCCTCGACCGCGTGCAGCCGCCGCCCGTCGTACGGCCCGAGGTCGAAGCGGCCCTGCGGGCTGGAGACGGCCAGCACCTGCCCGGCGAGCGCGGCGTGCTGCTCGCGGGCGTACCGGTGGATGAGGTGCCCTTCGGGCACGTCAGCGGCGTGGGTCGGACACGGCGGGCACGGCGGCGGATACCCGGCACGCTCGGGGAGAAACCTCGGTCACCGGGGGAAGAAAGGCGATCGGTACGGAGTTGTAGTGGTTCGTGACCGATGTCGTCCCGCAGACCCGGCTGCTCGACATCCGGCGGATCTTCCTGGAGCCGGAGGCCGCCGCGCTTCCGCGCGGCCAGCAGGTGCTGGCCCGGTTCCCGGACGCGGAGCGGATCGAGATCGACAGCCACACCCGCATCCCGGAGCTGTACGGCGACGAGACGAACGTGGCCCGCTGGGTGCGGATCAAGACTGAGGCCCTCGTGCTGGGGGTGAAGAAGTCGCTCACCGCCCGGCCCAACGGCCGCTCCGGCGACTTCATCGCCCCGTCCACCGCAAACGGGTGTGCCATGGCGTGCGCCTACTGCTACGTGCCGCGACGCAAGGGCTACAGCAACCCGATCACGGTCTTCGCCAACATCGAACGGATCACCGGCTACCTGTCCAGGCACGTCGCGCGGCAGGGTGTGAAGCCCACCCCGAACCAGTGCGACCCGCAGGCGTGGGTCTACGACATCGGTGAGAACTCCGACTGCTCGCTGGACGCCCGGATCAGCGACAACGTCCGGGACCTGGTCGGGTGCTTCCGCGACCTGCCCACCGCGAAGGCCAGCTTCGCCACGAAGCACGTCAACCGGGACCTGCTCGACTGGGACCCGCGCGGGCGGACCCGGATCCGGTTCTCGCTGATGCCCTCCCGGGACGCCAAGCTGCTGGACATCCGCACGTCACCGGTCGCCGAGCGGATCGCGGCCATCGACGACTTCGTCGCCGCCGGCTACGAGGTGCACGTCAACTTCAGCCCCGTGGTCGTACGCGACGGTTGGCTCGACGACTGGGCGGAGCTGCTCGACCAGCTCGACTCCGGCATCGGGCCCCGGGCCCGGGAACAGCTCGCCGCCGAGGTCATCTTCCTCACCCACAACGACCGGTTGCACGAGGTCAACCTCGGCTGGCACCCGAAGGCCGAGGAGCTGCTCTGGCGCCCGGACCTCCAGCGGCCCAAACGCTCGCAGACCGGCGGCTGGAACGTCCGCTACCGGACCGGGCACAAGGGCCGCTACGTCGCCGCGCTGACCGAGCTGATCGCGGCCCGTGCGCCGTACTGCCGGATCCGGTACGCCTTCTAGGGCCTCGGCCCGCCGGGTGGGTCCGCCCGGTCAGGGCTTGCGGGCGACCCCGCAGTAGCCGTCCACCGTGGCCGACGGCACGCCGTCGGGGCGCCAGTGGCCCAGCGGCACGATCCCCGGCTCGACCAGTTCAAGGCCGTCGAAGAACGCCGTGAAGTCGGCGACCTCGCGCAGGTGGTACGGCACGGCACCGCTCTCGTTGTACTGCCGGTGCGACTCGATGACCCGCTCGCTGGTGGCCGTGCCGTCGGACATCGTGAGGTAGCTGCCGGGCGGCAGAGCCGAGACCAGAGCGCTGACGATGGCACGCGCCTCGCCCGGATCCTGGACGTGACCCATCACCCCAAGCATCATCAGCGCGATGGGCTGGTCGAAGTCGAGCGTCGCGCGGGCCTCCCGCACGATCTTCTCCGCGTCCCGCAGGTCGGCGTCGACGTACTGGGTGGCTCCCTCCGGGCTGCTGGTCAGCAGCACCCGGGCGTGCGCGAGAACCATCGGATCGTTGTCGACGTACACGATGCGGGCCTGCGGCGTGATCCGCTGGGCGACCTGGTGGGTGTTGTCGGCGGTCGGCAGCCCGGTGCCGACGTCGAGGAACTGGCGGATGCCGGCCTCGGCGGCGAGATACGTCACCGCCCGGCCAAGGAACGCCCGCGAGTACCGCGCCGCCTCGACGATCTCCGGGAAGACCGCCCGGACCTGGTCTCCGACCGCCCGGTCCGGGGCGAAGTTGTCCTTGCCACCCAGCCAGTAGTTCCACACCCGGGCCGAATGCGGCACCGTCGTGTCCAACTTGGAGGTCAGCTCTTCCACCGGTTGCTCGGCTCGGTGCTGCGACACGCTCTTCTCCCCTGCAGGCCCTGCGGCGTCAAGCTCGTAGCCTAACGGTGCCGCGGTGTCGACGTGGTACCGCGGATCGCGTAGGCGGTGGCGCGGTGCCGCCGTGCGCGGGCCTGCGGGTCGACGGTGGTGGCGCCCACCGGTCACGCTGGAGCGGTGATTCGTTTCCTGCTGAACCTGCTGTGGTTGGTGTTCGGTGGCGGCTTCGTGCTGGCGGTCGGCTACGGCGTCGCCGCGCTGATCTGTTTTCTGCTGGTCGTCACGATCCCGTTCGGCGTCGCGTCCCTGCGCCTGGCCGGCTACTCGTTGTGGCCGTTCGGCCGCACCCTTGTACCCAAGCCCGGCGCGGGCGTCGCCTCCGGCGTGGCCAACATCCTGTGGGTCCTCCTCGCCGGCTGGTGGCTCGCGCTCACCCACATCGTCGCCGGCGTCGCCCTGTGCGTCACGATCATCGGCATCCCGTTCGGCGTCGCCAACTTCAAGCTCGTCCCCGCCGCGTTCTGGCCGCTCGGCCGGGAGGTGGTCGAGGCACCCTGAACCGCGCCGGAACTCTGCCGTGGCCTTGCCGGCACGGTCCGGTCCATCGATACTGCTCATGGTTCGAGCCGGCCGTGGTCGAGGGCGAGGGCAACTCTCGATCGTCATCCGTCCATGCGCCATGCTCCGGAGGACCGATCCCCCATGAGACCCCTCAGCCGTAGGCTCCCGCGCCGCCTGGCAACCGCGGCCGTACTCGTCCTCGCCGGCACCCTGACCCTCGTCCATCAACCCGCCGCCGGCGCCGACGCCGTGCCGGTGACCGTCACCGTCAACACGAAGGCCGGCCTGGCGACCGTGCCGGACACCGCCCTCGGCGTCAACGACGCGATCTGGGACGCGCAGCTGGGCACCACCGCCGTGTCCGACCTGCTCAAGGCGGCCGGGGTGCAGATGCGCCGGTACCCGGGAGGCTCCTACTCGGACATTTACCACTGGGAGGACCACACCGCGCCGGGCGGCTACGTGGCGCCCGGCACCGACTTCGACACCTTCATGGCCGGCGTACGCCGCACCGGCGCGCAGCCGATGGTCGTGGCGAACTACGGCACCGGCAGCGCCGAGGAGGCAGCCGGTTGGGTGCGCTACGCCAACGTGACAAAGGGCTACGGCGTCACGTACTGGACGATCGGCAACGAGAACTACGGCAACGGCCACTACGGCGCCGAGTGGGAGGCCGACGACCACGCCGACAAGAGCCCTCGTCAGTACGCCGCGGAGGTCGTCGCGTACGCCGACGCGATGAAGGCGGTCGACCCGACCATCAAGGTGGGCGCCGTGCTGACCATGCCGGGGAACTGGCCGGACGCCATCGTGGCCGAGGGCGACGCCGGGAGCTGGAACCAGGTCGTGCTCTCGCTCGCCGGCTCGAAGATCGACTTCGTCGACCTGCACTGGTACCCGGGCGGGAGCACCGCCGCCGAGGCGGTGGCCAGGACCGAACACATCGTCGACGCCGTCCACCTCGCCCGGCGGCAGATCGCCGAGTACGCCGGCGCGTACGCCGCCCGCATCGGGATCAGCCTGACCGAACTCAACGTGGGCGTCGGCCAGAACACCCTGCCGGGCGCGCTCTTCCTCGCCGACGCCTACAGCGGCCTGCTCGCCAACGGCGTCTTCACCGTCCAGTGGTGGAACGTGCACAACGGCATCGGCACCGTGTCGACCGTGGCCGGGCAGACCGACTACGGCGACTTCGGCCTGCTCTCCAGCGGCAACTGCACGACGGACAACAGCGTCTGCCAGCCCCCGATGAACACGCCGTTCGCGCCGTACCACGGGCTGTCCCTGATGGGCAGGTTCATCGACACCGGCGACCAGTTCATCCGCGCCGGCTCGGACCGGGCGCTGGTCACCGCGCACGCGGTGCGCCGCCCGAACGGGGACGTCGCGGTGCTGCTGCTGAACAAGGACCCCGACAACGGGTACGTGGTCGAGCTGGACTACGCCGGCTTCACGCCGGCCGCGTCGGCGCCGACCGTGCACACGTACGCCAACGGCGACACGTCCGTCACCACTGCCCGGAAGGGGACGGCGACCAGCCAGACGCTGCCGCCGTACTCGCTGACCGTCGTCGAGACGCGGGGCGCGGGCACGGTGACCGGCGCTCCCACCGCGCCCGGACAGCCGGTCGCCAGCGCGGTGACCGACCAGACGGCGACGATCGGCTGGCCGGCGTCGCGGGCCGGGGCCGACCCCGTCGCCAAGTACGAGGTGTACCGGCAGCACGGCGCGGTCAGCGAGCAACTCGGGGAAACCTCCGGTACCTCGTTCACCGTGCGGAACCTGCGCCCCGGCACCCGGTACACGGTGAACGTGCTGGCCCGGGACACGGCGGGCCGGATCTCCTGGTCGTCGCCACCGCTGACGTTCGTCACCGGCAGCCCGGCGGAGAGCACCTGCACCGTGCGGTTCAACGTCGCCACCGACTGGGGCAACGGGTACGTGGCGAACATCGAGGTGGCCAACACCGGCCCGGACGCGATCCACGGGTGGACTCTCACGTTCGACTGGCCCACCGGGTGGCAGCGGGTGGACAGCGGGTGGAACGGCAGCTGGTCGCAGGACGGCTCGGCGGTGCGGGTGACGAATGTAAAGCACAACGGCGAGCTCGCGGCCGGTGGCGGCGCGACCTCGGCAGGCTTCGTCGGCGGGTACGGCGGCCCCAACGTGCTGCCGAGTGTCTTCCGGCTCAACGGAACGGTCTGCACGACGCTCTAGTGGTGGACGTCGGGGCGTCCCGTGACGGGGATGCCCCGACCCCCCGATGGCAATGGCCAGGAAGCGTGCGGCGGGGGCTACTCCGCCGCGGGCGAGGGCCCCGGGGAAGCGTCCTGGGCGTGCCGGCGCAGGTCCCGCACGTCGTCGAGTTGCTGAAAGCCGGCCGAGCGGTAGGTGGCGACGGCACCGGCGTTGGAGCTCTCGGCGCACACGATCGCGCTCGACGAGCCCAGTTCCCGCAGGGCCGCCGCCGCGGCGAGGCTGATCGCCGTACCGTAGCCGTGGCCGCGATGGTCGCGGTGCACGCCCATCGGTTCCAGCAGGCCGGGTCTGCCCGGACCGGCGGACCAGACCGTCACGGCCGCCACCGCCGTGTCCCGGTCGTCGTAGGCGACCAGGCAACGGGCGTCGGCGTAGGGCGTTCCGGCGGCCATCGCGTGCCAGCGCTCGTCGGTGAACGTCGACCTGTCGAACGATGCCCGCTGGACGGCGCACCGCACGTGGGCCCGCTCCGGGCCGGTCACCTCGATCCGCAGGCCGCAGCCCGCCACCGGCTCCGCGAGGTCGCGCCGGAGCGGTGTCCACGGCTCGTCGGCATCCCACCCGTTCTCGGCCAGCAGTTCGCGGAACCGGGCGCCGGATCGCGCTTCGACGTAGACGGTCCCCGCCGGCAGGACGCCGCGTTCCGGCCGGCTGACGTCGGCGACCATCTGGCGGGCAAGCTCCTCGTCGTGTCCGGCGTCCGGCGCGATCGCCAGGCGCAGCAGCTCGGGACTGTCCACCAGCCCGACGGCGAGGACGCGTCCGTCCCGGCTCCAGGTCCGGACCGCCGCGGCCGTCGCCTCGCGGCCGAACCGCCAGTGCCAGCCCAGGTCCCCGGGGTGCAGGTGCACCGGCGCCCCGTCGTGCTGCCAGCCCCGCAGCACCTGCACGGCTTCGCTCAGCCGGTCGACTCCTGGTGTGCTCAACACGACTGCCACACGCTGATCAAACACGGCCGCGCCGCGGGAGCGGTAACGAATTCCGCCCGGGCCGGAGGCGTCGTTCCCCCGGACCGGCAGCCGGCCACGGGCGACGGAAGCGGGTTGGGGTGCCGCCCACCGTCGGCACCCCACCCGGTCGACACGTCAGCCGGTCGCGCAGCTCGCGGTCGGTGTGGTGTTGTTGCCGTTCTTGTAGAGCGTGATACCGAAGTTGTTGCCGTTGCCGTTCGGGCGCGCCGTGAGGGTGCCGCTGGTGCCGCTGATCGACGCGTTCCAGCTGTTCTGCAGGCTCTGGCCGCCCTGGGTCTGAATGCTGACGACCCAGTTGTTGGTGCCGCTGACCGAGAAGCTCACGTTGAACCGGTCGTTCCACTCCTGGCCCCGGCTGACGCTGACCGTGCAGCCACCGCCCGGGGGCGGGGTGGTCGGGCCGGGGCCGGGCGTGGAGGCGCCCACCGTGATGTTCGAGCTTCCGCTGCTCTGGTACCCCTCGGTGGCCATGATCTGGTAGTCGTGGTTGCCGAGGTTCATGCCGTGGCGGGCCCACGCGTCGAAGTGGTTGCCCGCGGTGATGGTGCCGCCCACCCGCTTCGACTGCCGGACGCTCCAGTACTGGTAGAAGGTCCGGGTGCCCTCGATCGAGGGCGCGTTGACCCGCTGGGTCCGGTAGATGTCGTACGTGCCGCCGTCGCTGGAGACCGAACCCATGTAGCCGCTGCCCGGCGGCCGCCAGCTGCCCCAGCTGTCGACGATGTAGTACTCGACGAGCGGGTTTCTCGTCCATCCGTACAAGGTCAGGTACGAGTTGCCGGACGGGTTGAAGGTGCCGGAGTAGGTGACCGTCCGGCGGCTGCCGGGATTCCAGCCCTTACCGGCGACGAAGTTGTTGACGTTGCTCCACTGGGTGCTGTACTGACCGCCGGCACCCATCGTCATGGAGACGTTGCCGCTGTCCTTCCAGAACGAATAGAAGTAGCCGTTGTGGGTGCCGGTCGAGTTCGAGGTGACGGTCTGGGCGTGGGCCGGGCTGGCCTGGATCACCGTTGTGCCGGCGGTGATCAGCGCTACGGCGCAGGCGCCGCCGAGGAGCATCCGGAGGCGTCTGCGCCTCGTTGCGGGGACGGGGGTGTCGGTCATGGGCGTGCTTCCTCCTTGTCACGGCTGGTGTGGGGCCAGCAGTGCGGTACGAGCCGCGGGGCCGTCGGTCGCCTGGTGACGGCGACCGCGGGTCGGCGTCGCACCACCGGTGGTGGTGGGCCGGTCATCCGCTGACGACCGGCGGGGTGGGTCGCGGTGGCATCGACAGTGATTGAGCAGCGTCGATGGCGTCAGTATTGGCTCGCGCGGAACGCGTGTCAACAAGTTCCGGAAATGTTGTGGGAAGCAGGTACGGGCGGCACGGCACCGCCCAAAGAGTATCCGAGCAGGTAGATGAGGCTTCAGAGGCCGATCATCACTCCGGGTCAATTCGATCAATCGCCCGATCGAGGTCGATGTCCAAGGCGATGATGCCGAAACTTCCGGACTCTTTCCGGATCAGGCTGCTCGACAGCTGAGCGGCCGTCCGGCCGTCAACCCAGCCGGAGCAGGGTGTGTTCGGTGGTGGCGAGGATGCGTCGCAGCAGTTCCTCGTCGAGCGGCTCCTGCTGGGCCGACATGTACACGGTAATGACGGAGTACCCGACCGCCAGCATCGCGTAGGCGAACGTGCCGGTGAACGCGTAGCCGGCGACCGTGGCGCTCATCGTGCTGTCGTACCGCCAGCTGAGTTCGCCGAACGGCGGTGGCGGCGCGGCCCGGACCTGGAACTTCAGAGCGGTCGACGACTCGTCCAGGGTGAACGCGGGGCACGCGCGACGGGCATCGCGGGCCGCGACGAGGATCGCCTCGCCGACCGGGGCGTCGTACGAACGCACGGTGACCGTCACATCCGTGTACGTGAGCCCGCCGTCGCCGGGGTCACTGGTGTAGGTCCGGATGCCAGTAGCCCGCAGGTGCGCGGCGCCGGCAGCCAGGAAGCTCTCCCGGACCAGCGGCTCGCACGCCGGGTCGGAAACCGACACGCCGGACGACACGATGCCCGGCTCCGGCGAACCGCTGTCGGCGACTTTCCAGGTCAGCGGAATCACCAGCACGCTTGACTGAGCCACGCGCTCGGCCTGCTGCGGCGTCAGGACCCGCCGGGCCGGGGCGTACCGCTCGCTGAGCGCGGCAAGCTGACGTTGCCGGGAGTTCTCGGCGACGCCGCCGGGTACACCGGCGACGCCGACGGCCACCGCCACGGCGGTGGTCACCGACACCGCCGTGCCCGCGCCGGTCAACCTGTGGATCCGGACGGGTGCCGGGAAGCCGCGCCACCGGGCGGCCAGCGGCACGAGCAGCGCCGCCAGCAGCACCGTGGCACAGCCGAGCCAGACCGGCGCGACCGCGACGTCCGCCGCGAACAGGTCCGGCTCGGCCGGTCGTCCGGTCAGCCACCCGTGGCCGTAGTGCGCCGCGGTGGCCGCGGCGGTGGTCGCGGTCGCGGCGAGCACACCCGACGACCAGCCGTACGGCCACGGCGTGCTCAGCGCGACCACGACGAGCACCACCACGCCGGCGGCGGCGCAGATCCACCACCGCTGCTGCTGGGCCCGAAGCTGGTCGGTCAACCCGGAGCTGGCGGGCTGCACCAGGATCGCCGCCACGCCGGCGACCGTCGCCGTGGCGAGCGCCACCAGCCAGGGCCGGCGCCCGCGGGGCACCTGCCGCCGGGACAGCAGCGCGTACACCACCAGCAGCCCGAGAGCGAGGGCCGGCCAGGCGTACCGGGCCAGCCCGTAGGTGAGGATGTGCCGCAGGTTCCCGGTGTCGTCCAGCGCCGCGGCCGTAAGCCCGACGGGCCACAGGCCGGCGACGGCGGCCAGGCCGCTCGCGCCCACCGCGAGGCGCCCGTGGACGGCCCGGTCGCTCCGGGCCGCCAGCTCCGCCACGCTGGCGGCCAACGCGACCACACCGGCGGCGGTCAACCCGAGCACGGCCACGGCGAGCACCGCCCGGCCCGAGCTGCCGGGCCGCACCAGGGGATAAGGGATCCGCGTGGCCCGGAACACGACCGGCACGAGCAGGGTGCCGAGCACCACGCCGCCGCCGGCGCCGGCCACGGACCGCCACCACTGCGGGTCTGCGTGCCGGGCCCGCCCGCGGCGCACCAGCGACGGAAAGAGCAGGGCGAGCACGGCGGCACCGGTCAGGGCGGCAAGGGCGCCGCCGCTCCACGCGTACAGCCGCGGGACCAACTCGACGGCCAGCAGGACGACGGTGTTCATGGCGGCCCCGGCCACGAACCCGACCGCCAGTGCCTGCACGAGCCCGCCCTCGTAGGCACGGGCGCCACCCCGCAGCGCACCAGCCCGGGCCACCGGGTCGGGATGGCGGGCCAGCAGCCGCCGGACGCGGCTCCACGGCTGCGCCGGGTGTGGGGCGGGAGCCCGCGCGAACAACGCGGCCAGTGCGGACTGCCCGCCCGCGCCAGCGGCGTATCGGTCCGCCTCGTGCTCGCGCAGCCGCAGCAGGGCGGCCGCGAGCACCGCCACTGTGGCCGCCCACAGCGCAGTACCGACCAGCGCCGCGACGGGCAGCGGCGACAGGGTGGGCCGGGCGAGCATCGGTACGCTCGCCAGCGCGAAGACGGGTACGAACAGCCACGCCGGTCCCCGCACGGCCGAAATCCAGGTGACGTCGCGGGCCAGCACGTGGGCGAGCTCGTGGGTGACGACGGCGTCGAACCGGTCACCGGGGTCGAGCGCCAGCCGCGCCGGTATCACGACGGTGGGCCGCCCGGCCGGCAGTGACGTGGTGAACGCGTGCCGCACCGCCGGCCCGGCGACCCACAGCCGAGGGGCGCGCCGCCCCGACAGGCCGTGCCGCTGGCACAGCTCGGCGAACCGCTCCCCGGCGGCCGGCACCTCGATGCGGCCGAAGCGACGCAGGCGCCGCAGGTCGCGCCAGGGGACGACGATGGTGAGCGCCAGCGTTCCGGCGAGCAGCAGCAGCGCACCACCGAAGACGGCCGTTCCGCGCAGCCGGACCTGCTCCGCCAGGCATTCGCCGAGCGCGCCGGCCGAACCCCGGTGCAGCGCCTCGCACCGTTGCACGGTCATCCCGTACCGCAGAGCCCGGTACACCGGGCCGTCGAAGAACGTGAAGCCGGCCGCCATCCCGACGCTGCTCAGCGAGACGGCGACCAGGCCGTACAGCCACAGCAGCGGGCGCGGCCGGTCCTCAGGAGCGGTCATCGTCGGGCGGTGTGTCCGGCATGTGAACGGCGCCGACGAGGGCGTCGGCCAGCAGGTCGGCGGTGGCCTCGTCGAGCCCGAGGGTGATCGCGTGCCGCCGCGACAACTCGCGCAGCCGGGCCACCTGCGCCGCGGTGAGAACGATCCGACCGTCGACCGCCGGCACGGCGGCGCCCGCCAACTCCGGCCCGGTCCGGTCCCGCCGGCGCCACCGCCGCCAGCGGGACCGGACCGCAGCGGCGCCTAGACCGAGGAGATCCCGGAGCGACCCGGCAACCACCTCGATGACGACGGCACTTACCAGTGCTTCCTCGATGCCGAAGCCGACCGCGCCGCCCGGCGCCCGGCCCGCCGAGTGCCCGGCCCGCCAGGCCGCCGCGACCTCGTCGAAGACGCCCGACTCCTCCGGGGCGAGCTGCTCGCTCACCTCCCGAGCCAGCCGCACCACGACCGCCGAGGCCTCGACGGTCGTGGGTGGACGTGCCGATTCCATCGTCAACGCTGGCCTCCCCGGCCGCACCATCCATGGACGCCGATCCGGCTACAGGCTATCCACTGCCGGCAACCGGCAACAGCGCGGCACCCTGCTCCCGGTTGCCGACACGGCGGTCATCCGGTGGTGCACGGCGCCCCGTTCAGCGTGAAGGAGGACGGGCGCGGGTTCGCGCCGCTGTGCGTGCCGTTGAAGCCGATCTGCGTCGCGGCGCCGGCCGGCAGGGAGCCGTTCCAGGCGGCGTTCGTCGCCGTCACCGCCGTGCCACTCTGCGACCAGGTCGCCGACCAGCCCTGGGTCACCCGCTGGCCCGCGTCGGGAAACGCGAAGCGCAGCGTCCAGCCGGACAGCGCGGCGGTGCCGGTGTTGCTCACCGTGATGTTGGCGGTGAAACCGGTGCCCCAGTCGTTGGTCGCGTACGTGACCTGACAGCCCGCCCCGCCCTGGGTCGGCGTCGGGGTCGGCGTCGGGTCCGCCGCGGTCACCACGACCGGCGTCGAGGCTGGCGACGCGTTGCCGGCGGCGTCGACCGCGCGCACGTGGAACTGCCGGGGCGCGCCGGGAACCAGCCCGGTGACCGTGAACGAGGTGGTGGTCGTCCTGCCGTACACGGGGCTGGGCTCGGGCGCCCCGACCACCTCGTGCACGGTGTACTCCCGTACCCCGACGTCGTCGGTCGCCGGCGACCAGGTCAGCGTGGCGGATGTGCCGTCGACCACGGCGCGCAGGTTGGTCGGCGCGGTCGGCGCGGTGGTGTCCGGTACCCCTCCCCCGTAGCTCAGCCCATGACCGTACGGGAACAGCGGCGGCTTGCCGTCGCCGTCGTTGATCGGCTGCTGGCCGGCCGACTGCATCCAGGTCACCGGCAGCTTCCCGGTCGGCTGGCGGACTCCGAACAGCACGTCGGCCACGCCCTGCCCCTCGGTGCCCGGCAGCCAGGCGGCGACCAGGGCGTTCCAGTTCGGCAGCTGGGCGGCGACGTCCAGCGGCCGACCGGAGACCAGCACGACCACCACCGGCACGCCGGCGGCGCGCAGGGTGTTGATGGTGTTCAGGTCCGTGGCGTCCAGGCCCAGGCCCGCGGGCCGGTCACCCTCGCCTTCCGCGTACGGAGTCTCGCCGACCACCGCCACCGCGACGTCGTACGAGGAGTCGATCCCGCTGCCGGTGCGGCTGTAGGTCACGGTGCCGGCCGACCCCACGGTGTTGCGGATGCCCTGCAGGATCGTCGTGCCCGGCGTGATGTTGCCGCTGCTGCCCTGCCAGGTGATGGTCCACCCGCCACTCTGGTTGCCGATGTCGTCCGCGCTCCTGCCGGCCACGAAGATCCGGCTGCTCGTGCGCAGCGGCAGCGCGCCGCCGTTCTTGAGCACCACCTGCGACTTGGCGACCGCCTCGCGGGCCAGCTCGCGGTGGGTGGCGCTGCCGAGCGTGCCGGCGTACGAGCGGTCGGCCAGCGGCCGCTCGAACAGGCCCAGCTCGAACTTCTTGGTCAGGATCCGCCGGTTGGCGTCGTCGATACGCGACATCGGCACCCGGCCCGCCTGCACCTCGGCGCGCAGCAGGGTGATGAACGACCGCCAGCGGTCCGGCGCCATCACCATGTCGATGCCGGCGTTGACGGCCTGGGCCACCTCGGCCGCGGTGAAGCCGGGCGCGCCGTCGAGCTGGTCGATGCCGTTCCAGTCGGACACCACGAAGCCGGTGAAGCCCAGTTCGTTCTTCAACACGTCGGTCACCAGGTAGCGGTGGCCGTGCAGCTTCTGCCCGTTCCAGCTGCTGAACGAGACCATGACGGAGCCGACGCCGGCGCGGACGGCCGCGACGAACGGCGGCAGGTGGATCGCCCGCAGCTCGGCCTCGGACAGCCGGGTGTCGCCCTGGTCGGTGCCGTTCGTGGTGCCGCCGTCGCCCACGTAGTGCTTGGCGGTGGCCAGCACGCTGGCCGGCCCGCCGAGCGTGGCGCCCTGGTAGCCGGTGACGATGCTGGTCATCTCCGTCGCCAGCTCGGGTTTCTCACCGAACGACTCGTACGTGCGGCCCCAGCGGTCGTTGCGCGCCACACACAGGCACGGAGCGAAGGTCCAGTCCACACCCGTTCCGGTGACCTCCTCGGCGGTCGCCCGACCGATCCGCTCGACCAGACCCGGGTCGCGGGTCGCGCCCAGGCCGATGTTGTGCGGAAAGATCGTCGCGCCGACGACGTTGTTGTGCCCGTGCACGGCGTCCGAGCCGTAGATCATCGGGATGCCGAGGGGCGTGGCCAGCGCCCCGCGCTGGAAGCTGTCGTACATGTCGGCCCAGCCGGCCGCGTTGTTGGGCGACGGGGCGGAGCCGCCACCGGAGAGGATGGAGCCGAGCCGGTACGTCGTCACGTCGGACGGACTGACCTCGGCGCGCTCGGCCTGGGTCATCTGGCCGATCTTCTCGTCCAGCGACATCCGGGACAGCAGGTCCGTGACCCGCTGCGGCACCGGCAGCGACAGGTCCTGGTAGGGCAGCGACTCAGCCGCGGCGACCGGGGCCAGAGTCACCGCGGTCGCGGACAGCACGACCGCGGTGGCCACGCCGGCGACGGCCGCACGGGTACGGAATGGGCGCGTTGATCTGCGGAGCCTGATGCGCACGGGCATTCCCTTTCGGGGTGGGTGACGGGTGGGTGCCCTGTGCCCGGAGGTCGGCTCCCCCTCATGATGCCACGCCCGTACGCTCTCCGGCTTCGCGGAACCACCGCCCGCCGCTGCCGCGGCGGACCTGGCCCGCCGTCCGTCAGCCGGACAGCCGGGCCGGCCGGTGGGTCAGGTTCTCGATGTCGTCGGCGGCCGCGTCCAGCAGGCGGTGCGCCAGGTCCGACAGTGCCCGCGCGGCGGCGAGTTCGTCCCCGACCTCCGGAACCTCACGGTCGGCCGGGTTGCGGCGGGCGTGGCCCTCACCGCGCAGACGGGTCCGGTCTCCGGTGCGCAGCCGCGCTTCGGCATGGGTTCGCCGCTCGTCGTCGTGCTCGTCGATCACGATCTCGACCGTCCACTTCTTCGTGTGCATCATCTCGGTCCGCCTCCCTCGGTGGTCGGTACCTCGACCCTCTCGCCGGCAAACGGTGGCCGACAGGGCAGAAGGTCCCCAACCCGCGGGTCCGGCTCACCGATCGGCAGGCGCTGCCCGGCCGCGCGGAGCGTCAGCGCGCCGCGGTCGGGCGGCCGTAGCGGCGGCGCAGCCGGGCCTCGGCGCCGGGTTTGAGGTTGGCCAGGGCCGGGTTCCCGTCGTAGTGGGCCAGGACCTTGGGATCCATCACCCGGTACCACAGCGGTGTGGCGAGAGCGAGCAGCACCATCGAGGCGTAGCCGCCCGGCAGCTGGGGCGACATGTCGAAGCTGCGCAGGGTCTGGTAGCGGCGCAGTGGGTTGGCGTGGTGGTCGCTGTGGCGTTGCAACTGGAAGAGGAACACATTGGTGACGACGCGGTCGCTGTTCCAGCTGTGCCGCGGGTCGACCTTCTCGTAGCGCCCGGCGGCATTGCGCTGGCGGCGCAGTCCGTAGTGTTCGAGGTAGTTGACCACCTCGAGCAGCGAGAAGCCGAGGAGCGCCTGCAGGAGCAGGAACGGCACGAGCTGCCAGCCGAACGTCGCGATCAGCCCGGCGAACAGCACGGCCGTCAGGAGCCAGGCGTTGAGCAGGTTGTTCCGCAGCGTCCACGGGCTCCGGCGCCGCAGCCGGAGACGGCCGATCTCCAGGTGCCACGCGGAGGTCAGGCTGCCCCACACCGTACGCGGCCAGAACGCGTAGAAGCTCTCCCCCAGCCGCGCGCTGGCCGGGTCCTCCGGGGTGGCGACGCGAACGTGGTGTCCCCGGTTGTGCTCGACGTAGAAGTGGCCGTACGCGGTGGGCGCGAGCGCGATCTTGGACAGCCACCGCTCGACCGACTCGCGCTTGTGGCCCAACTCGTGTGCGGTGTTGATCGCCAGGCCGTTGACGATGCCGATGGTGGCGACCAGGCCGGCGGCGCCACCGACGCCGAGGCCGCCGCGCGTCCAGACCCACGCGCCCAGCACCAGGGCGGCGTACTGCACCGGCAGGAACAGGAACGTGATCCAGCGGTAGTAGCGGACCTCCTGCAACTGCCGGGCGATGTCGTCGGGCGGGTTCCGGCCGTCGTCACCGAGCAGCACGTCGATGAGCGGGATGAGGCCGAAGACGACGGCGGGGGTGAGCCACCAGGCGGCCCATCCGGCGCCGGCCACCCACAGCGCGTACGCGAGGAACGGCAGCACCGGCACCAGAAGAGCCAGCGGCCACAGGTACTTCTTGCTGTCCCGCCACCCGGCGAGGACGGATGGGGCGTCGACCGGGGTCCGCATGGCCGCCTCCAAGACATCGAGCGATGAGCCGACTGTCACACGAGAGACCCGACTTGACAAGACTTGTGTTCGTGTCAACTTTCTGGGCACGGACAGGATCGGTGTCCAAACGCTAGACTCGCCGCATCATGGCCGGCTCCCCGCGTTACCGCGACCACGCACGCCAGCAGCTGCGGGACGCGATCATCGGCGCAGCCCGCGACCTCGCGATCGACCGGGGCTGGGACGCGGTGCGCATGGCGGACGTGGCCGCCCGCGTCGGCGTCAGCAGGCAGACGCTCTACAACGAATTCACGAACAAGGCAGGGCTCGGCGAGGCCATCGCCCACCGTGAGATCGACAGATTCATCGGCGGGGTGCGGGACGCCCTGTTCGCCCATGGCGCAGATGCGCGGGCGGCCGTCCACGCCGCCGTCACCTTCGTGCTCTCGCAGGCCGCCGCCGACCCGCTGATCAAGTCCGTCCTCACCAGCGCGCGCGGCGGCAGCGACACCCTCCTGCCGTACCTGACCACCCGCGCCGACCTGGCCCTCGCCGCTGCCGTCGCCGTGCTCCGGGAGTGGGCCGAGGCGCACCTGCCGGGGACCTCCCCCGACGACGTCACGGTCGGCGCGGAATCGATCGCGCGGTTGGTCGTCAGCCACGTCGTGCTGCCGCTCGCACCGGTCGAGCAGACCGCCGACACCCTCGCCGATCTGGCCCGACGCTTCCTCGACTGAGGGAGAAGCGCCCCTCGCCCACCGGTCGGGGCGCTTCTCCCACCGTCGTCTCAGCAGTGCCCGCTACCCCCGGCGCCGCACGGTCTCCCGCACGTCGTCGCCGAGGCGGGTGAGCGAGTCGGACACCGCCGCGCCGAGCAGCCGCGCGACCTCGCGCACGTCGGCGCGGACCGCCTCGTCCTCGACCGCACGGCCGGTCGCGGCGAACGCCTCCTCGATCTGATGCCGCAGGGTCGACAGCGCGTCGGACAACTCGTCGTCCTTCGCCTGTTCCGCGTGCAGCTTGAGCTTCAAACCCAGTGCGTTGAGCCGGTTCGTCAGCTCGGCCCACGTGCCCCGGTGGTCGCTCATGATGTCCTCCGATCCCTTCGCCGTCCCCCTGACGGTATGCCTGGACGCGGCGGGACACCCGGGTAGAAAGCCCCGGACCCGGTCCCGATCCGGGCGGCCGGGCCGTCAGCTCGTCGCGGCCGCCGGGAGGCGGACCACGAAACGGCACCCCTCGGCGAGGTTCTGCGCGTGCACCCGCCCGCCCTGTGCCTCGACCAGACCGCGCACGATCGCCAGGCCCAGCCCTCCGCCGGTGGATTCGTCGCGGTCGGCGCCGGTCGGTGCGGGGGTGCGGGCCCGTTCGCCCCGGAACGCCACGTCGAACAGCCGGGGCAGATCGGTGTCGGGGATGCCGCCACAGGTGTCGGAGACCGCGAGCCACACGTCTTTCTCGTCACGGCCGGCGTCGATCCGAACCGTGCCGTCCCGCGGGGTGTACCGCACGGCGTTGACGAGCAGGTTCGTCACCACCCGGGCAAGCTCCGCCTCGGCCGCCCGGACGGTCGGCCAGCCGCTGTCCGGGGCGAGCACCCGCACCCGCCGGTCGACGGCCAGCGGCGCGGTGGCCGCGATCGCATCCGAGATGATGTCGCCGAGCGGCACCGGGGACAGCACGGGCCGTAGCGCACCGGCGTTGATCCGCGACAGCTCGAACAGATCGTCGACCAGGCGGGTCATCCGATCCGTCTCGGCCCGGATCCGGTGGTGGTACTCGGCCACCGTCGCCGGATCGTCGACGACCCTGTCCTCGAGTGCTTCCGCCATCGCGCGCAGGCCCGCGAGCGGGGTACGCAGGTCGTGGGAGACCCAGGCGACCAGCTCCCGGCGGCCGGCCTCCAACTGCCGTTCCCGCTGCCGCGACTGGTCGGCCCAGACCGCCGCCTGCGCCAGCCGCCGGGCGAACGCCACCCCGACGGCCAGGGTGACCGCCGCGGAGGCCGCGACCGTGACGAGCACGACCTGCAGGTCGTGCGCGGACAGGAACATGGCCTGGGCGACCGCCGTGACACCCGCCGCCACCGATGCGACGGTGACGGCCAGCAGCACCGCCACGTGGGCGAGGATCGACCGGTTGCGGGTCAGGCGCAGCGCGCCGGCGCCGAGCGCGGCGACGGTCCCGCCGGCGATCAGCGCGTAGAGACCGATGAGCAGCAGATCCCTCACCGGTCCGGCCCCTGCGGCTCGTACCGGTAGCCGACACCCCACACGGTGACGATGCGCCGCGGTTCGGCGGGGCGGTCCTCGATCTTCTCCCGCAGCCGCCGGACGTGGACGGTGACGGTGGACTGGTCGCCGAACCGCCAGCCCCACACGCGGTCCAGCAGCTCGGCGCGCGACCAGGCCCGCCCGGGGTGGCGCAGCAGAAACGCGAGCAGGTCGAACTCCCGCAGGGTCAGCGCCAGGTGATCGTCGCCGAGCCGGGCGACCCGGCGGACGGTGTCCGCGGTCAGGTCGCCGTCGCGCAGCACCTCCGGGGCCTCCGCGTCGCGCGGCGCCGCGCGACGCAGCACGGACCGGATGCGCAGCACCAGCTCCCGGGGGGAGAACGGCTTGGTCACGTAGTCGTCCGCGCCGACCTCGAGCCCGGCGACCCGGTCGGCCTCGTCACCGAGCGCCGTCAGCATGACGACCGGCAGGTCCGGCATCCGGGCACGCAGCCGTCTGCACACCTCGATGCCGTCCAGACCCGGCATCATCAGGTCGAGGACGACCAGGTCGGGCGGCTCGGCGGCGACCGCGGCGAGCGCGTCCGCCCCGTCGAAGGACAGCCGGACCCGGCAGCCGTCCTGCTCCAGGTAGCGCCGGACGACATCGCTGACCGTCCGGTCGTCGTCCACGACGAGCACGTGGTGCCCCATGGCGGGCAACCCTATCCACCACCGGCCCGGTGCGGGCGTCCGCCACCGGCCGGTCGGACGGGCCGTAAGCGAACGGAAAGACCTTCCCGCACCGCGCGGGCCTATGGTGATCACCATGCTCAGACGACGTTGGCTGTTGTCCGTCCTCGCCGTCGTGGTCGTCACCGGGCTCGGGGTGGGCCTGTACCTGTTCCAGCCGTGGCGGCTGGTGACCGACCGCGAGGTACGCGAGGCGCTGCCCACGGTGGCGGAGCCGCAGCCGACCGGGTCGGCGGAGCCGCGGCCGACCGCGTCGGCGCCACCCGCGGCCGTGGTCCTCGCCGCCGGCGACTTCGTCTCCCACGAGCACGACACGACCGGGCGGGTGCAGCTGGTCCGCCTCGCCGATGGCCGTCGTCAACTGCTCGTGCGCGGGCTGGACACGTCCGACGGCCCCGACCTACGGGTCTGGCTCACCGACCGGGAGGTGCTGCCCGGCCGCGCCGGCTGGCACGTGTTCGACGACGGCCGCTGGGTCGAGCTGGGCCAGCTCAAGGGCAACATCGGCGACCAGGCGTACGACATCCCGGCCTCGGTCGACCTGGACGGGCTGCGCAGCGTGTCGATCTGGTGCAAGCGGTTCGCGGTGTCCTTCGGCGCCGCGCCGCTCGCCTGAGCGGCGCGGCGCCTGGTCGGTCAGCACCAGGTCAGCGTCGAGTTGACCCGCGTGACATTGCTGATCGTGTTGTTCGTCCCGCCGCAGGGGCTCTGCGTGATGTTGGTGTTGGTGACGGTGAGGTTCTGGAACCGGATGCCGGAGGAGAGCGGGAATTCCGTCCGGGCGGCGATCCTGATCTCGCCGCCACCGGTCACCGTTCCGGACACCCCGGCGATCGTCACGTTGTAGCAGTTCTCCACCAGGATCGCGTTGTTTCCCGTGTTCGAGATCGTCACCCGGTCGATGACCGCGCCACCGGACTCCGAGACACAGAAGATCCCCCGGCCGCCGCCGGCGGCGGCGACGTTGCCGACCCGGATGTTCGTCGGGTACGAGCTGCCAACCCGCCCGTTACGGTTGGCCATCCGGAACGCGGCGTACCCGGTGCCGGTCCCGGCGCCCTGCGCGTCGACCGTACCGACCGTGGCGTTGACCGTGTCGTTGAGCAGCAGCCCGGAGTAGCCGGTGTTCCGCGCCGTGACCGTTCCGATCGTGAGGCCGTCCACGCCGTACGTCTCCACCCCGTGCGCGCCGGTCCCGGACACGTACACGTTGTCGATGCGCACGTTGCGCACCTTCACCGCCCGGTCCCCGCCGTGGTTGTCGACGCGGACGCCCAGGCCGCCGGAGAGCCGCATGTCGATCTGCCCCAGGGTCAGGTTGTTCACGTTCCGCATGAAGATCCCGTACAGCGGCGAGCCGGTCAGCGTCAGGTTCTGCACCTCCACGTCGGTGGTCCCGCGCGAGTAGACCGGCGCGTAGTCACCGGAACCCGAGCCGGTCACGTTGATCGTGCCGCACACGGCGAGCGTCGTGTACGACGGCAGGGACAGCCGGGAGCCCGCGCTCATCGACCCGGAGCCACGGACCACCACCCGCTGCTTCGACGTCCGTCCCGCCGACAGTGAGTTCACCGCGGCCTGCATCGCCGACAGCATGCTCGACCCCGAGTACACCGTCGACGACCCGTTGCGGGCGGTCCAGGTGCTTCCGCTCAGCACGGCCTCGGCGTGGTACGACCCGCTGCCGCAACCGGTGCCCGGTGGTGGCGTGGTCGGGCTGCCGCCACCGCCGACCCGGATCATCTGCCACTGCTGGTTCGCGCCGTTGAGGTCGGCGTACTGGCTGACCCGGGCGCCGTCGGCGGTGGACCACCCCCACACCTCGAGGGCCTTGGCGGAGTGACGGTTGATCAGTCGGACATGACCGCTGTCGGAGTCGAGGACCTGGAACTGCTGGTTGGCGGCGTTCAGGTCGGGCCACTGGCGGTAGTCGGCGCCGTCCGCGACGTTCCACTCCCACAGGTCGACGACCTTGCCGCTGTGGCGGGCCTTGAGGCGGTAGTAGCCCCCACCGGAGGCGACGAACTGGAACTGCTGCCACTCGCCGTCGTTACGGGTCCACTGCTGGATCGCGGCGCCGTCCGCCACCGACGTGTCCCGGACGTCGAGGACCTTGCCGCTGTGTCGGTTGACCAGGACGTAGTAGGCGCCGGTGTCGATGACCGCGGCCTGTGCCGACGGCGCGGCGACCAACGCGACACCGGCGGCGCCGGCCAGCGCGGTCACCAGCGCCAGCACCAGACCGGTGCGACGGCGAGGGCGGGCCGACCGGCCGCGGGGTGATCTCCTGGTGAGGGTGCGAATCATCGGTCCTCCTGACCGATCAGTAGAGGTAGGGCCAGCCGGCGGCGTCGTATCCGATCCGGTTGATGCCGAGCAGCGACGCCCCGTCGTCGGCGTAGTAGTGGTAGAAGAGGTGGTCCCCGTCGCTGTCGGCCAGCACCGCCTGGTGGCCGGGGCCGTGGACGCCGCCGTGCGAGGCCAGCATCTGGGTGCCCCCGCCGGCCAGCATGTCGCGGCCGGCGCGGTCGACGAACGGCCCGGTCGGGGCGGTGGAGCGGCCGACCATCACCCGGTAGGTGCTGCTGGCGCCCTGGCAGCAGCGGTCGAACGAGACGTACAGGTAGTACCAGCTGTGCCGCTTGACGATGACGGGGGCTTCGATGCCGGGCCCGTAGGCCGCCAGGCTGTGCATCGCCGTACCGAGCCGTCGCCCGGTGCCCGGGTCGATCTGGATCAGCTTGATGCCCGACCAGAACGAGCCGAAGCTCAGCCACCAGCGGCCCTGGTCGTCGACCGTGAGGTTCGGGTCGATGGCGTTGAAGTTGTCGGTGCTGCGCGACTCGATGACCAGGCCCGCATTGGTCCAGCTGCCGGAGGCGCCGGTGGTGCTGGTGGCGAGGAAGATCGCCGACCGGTTGGAGCCGAAGGTCGACGCGGAGTAGTACAGGTGGTAGCGGCCGTTGTGGTAGGACAGGTCCGGTGCCCAGAGGTTGCGCCCGCCGCCGGTGTAGGCGGTCGTCCACGGCGCACCGCCGGGGAAGACCACGCCGGCGTTGCGGAAGGTGACCCGGTCGGTGGAGGTCTTGAGCGCGATGTCGTCGCCGGTGTGGGCGACGAGGTACCCGCCCTCGGGCCGCCTGACCACGGTCGGGTCGTGCACCCCGATGTCGCCGGAAACCCTGCCGGGCTGGGGATAGGACGCCGGTGGCGGCGTGGTGGGCGGGTTGACGCCGAGGCGGATCAGTTGCCACTGCTGGTTCGCGCCGTCGAGATCCCGATAGCCGGCCAGCCGACCACCGTCCGCCGTGGACCAGTTCCACACGTCGACGACCTTGCCGCTGTGGCGGTTGACGAACCGCACGAATCCGCCCGCCGAGTCCTGCAACCGGAACTGCTGCGTCGCCGCCCCACTGTCGGTGCGCTGCACCAACTGCGTGCCGTCCGCCGTGCCCGGCAGGTCCAGCACCTTCCCACTGTGCCGCGAACGGATCGTGTAGTGGCCGCCGCCGGCGTCCACGAACTGCCACTGCTGGACGGCGAGGTCGTTACGCGCCCACTGGTTCACCGGCGCGTTCTCCGCCGTCGACCAGTTGTGGACGTCCATCGCCTTGCCGCTGTGCCGGTTGACGAACACATAGGTCGCCCCGACGTCCACGGCCGCCGCCCACGCCGCGGGCGACGCGGCCACCGCACCGGCGGCCAGCAGCAGCGCCGCCGCCACAGCGACGGCCGACAGCGCCCGCACCGTACGCGGGTGCGAACCCCGTGGCGGCTCCTGGTCCAGCTTCACGCGCTTCCTCCTCGGGGCGACACATGACGGTGCCGTCACAGCCGACCGCCAACCGTATGTTGTCGTTAACATCGATGACTGTCAACTTGATGCGGGCTGAGCCGCGACGACCGGCCGCCGACGGGCGCCGGGACGGCGGCCGGCGAGGGTGGCCCGTCTCACCGTGGCCATGCCCACCGGATCACCGCGGCGGCTGGGTACGCTTGATCGGGTACGAAGTGCACCCATATGTCCGCGAGCCAAAGGGGTGACCATGCCCGATCACGCGTCCGGCCGCATCGACCTCGCACGCCTGCGGGAAGTGCTCGACGGACCGTGGGCCGAGGTACGCGAGGCGCACCGGAAACACCTCGACGAGCGCTTCCTCCCGGTGTACGGCGAGACCGGTGACCAGGCGCGGGAGCGGATCAGCCGGCTGCTCACCGAGCTCCCCGTCGAGCTGGGCGTCGCCTCGGCGTTCCCCACCGGTTACGGCGGCAGGTCCGACGTCGGCGGCTCGATCGTCGCCAGCGAGATGCTGGCCCAGGTCGACCTGTCGCTGATGGTCAAGGCGGGTGTCCAGTGGGGCCTGTTCGGTGGCGCGGTGGAGGCCCTGGGCACCCAGCGGCACCACGACGCCTATCTGCGCGACATCATCGCGGGCGAGATTCTCGGCTGCTTCGCCATGACCGAGACCGGCCACGGCTCCGACGTCCAGCAGCTGCGCACCACCTGCACGTACGACCCCCGGACGCAGACCTTCGACCTGCACACCCCGCACGAGGCGGCCCGGAAGGACTACATCGGCAACGCCGCCCGGGACGGGCGCATGGCGGTGGTCTTCGCGCAGCTGATCACCAACGGGCGGCGGCACGGCGTACACGCGTGGCTGGTCCCGATCCGCGACGCCCAGGGCGACCCGCTGCCCGGCGTGACCATCGGCGACGCCGGGCCCAAGGCCGGCCTGCTCGGCGTCGACAACGGGCGGCTCAGCTTCGAGCACGTGCGCGTGCCGCGGGACATGCTGCTGGACCGCTACGGTCAAGTCGCCGAGGACGGGACGTACTCCAGTCCGATCGAGAACGACTCCCGGCGCTTCTTCACGATGCTCGGCACCCTGGTTCGCGGCCGGGTGAGCGTGGGCGGCGCCGCGGCGGCGGCCACCAAGTCCGCGCTGACCATCGCGGTGCGCTACGGCGACATCCGCCGCCAGTTCGACACCCCCGACGCCGACCGGGAGGTGCTGCTCAACGACTACCTGGCCCACCAGCGCAAGCTGCTGCCCGCACTGGCCACCACGTACGCGTTGCACTTCGCCCAGGCCGAGTTGGTCGCCGCACTCAACGCGGTACAGGGCGGCGCCGGGCCGGTCGACGAGCACCGGCAACGGGAGCTGGAGTCCCGGGCCGCCGGTCTCAAGGCCGCACAGACCTGGCACGCGACCCGCACCATCCAGATGTGCCGCGAGGCGTGCGGCGGCGCCGGCTACCTGGCCGAGAACCGGCTGCCCGGCCTCAAGGCCGACACCGACGTCTTCACCACGTTCGAGGGCGACAACACGGTGCTCCTGCAACTGGTGGCCAAGGGGCTGCTCACCGGCTACCGGGACGAGTTCGGCTCGTTGGACGGCTGGGGGCGCGCCTCCTTCGTCGCCGAGCAGGTCCGCGAGATGGTGCTCGAACGCACCGCCGCGCGGTCGCTCATCGAGCGGCTGATCAGCGCCGTACCCGGCCGCGACGAGGAGGTCGCCGTCACCGACCGCGGCTGGCAGCTCGCGCTCTTCGAGGACCGGGAGAGGCATCTCCTCGACGGCGCGGTGCGTCGCCTGCGCAACGGTGCGACCACGAAGAAGGACCGGCCGTTCGACATCTTCAACGACGTCCAGGACCACGTCCTCGCCGTCGCCGCCGCGCACATCGACCGGGTCACCCTGGAGGCGTTCGTCGCCGGCATCGACGAGACCGCGGACCCGTCGGTCCAGGCACTGCTCGCCCGGGTCTGCGACCTGTACGCGCTCAGCGTCATCGAGGCGCACAAGGGATGGTTCCTGGAGCACGGGCGTCTCACCCCGGCCCGCGCCAAGGCGATCACCGGGGTGGTGAACGGACTGCTGAAGGAACTGCGCCCGCACATGCGGACGCTCGTGGACGGTTTCGCCATCCCGGACCCGTGGCTGCACTGCGCCGTCCTGCGCGAGGAACCCGGCCGGCAGGCGACCATGGCCGCCCATGACGCCGCCGGTGACCAGCGGGCGGTGCCGGCGTAGGCGGGAGGAGTCGGATCCGGCCAACCGTCACTCGGCCCGCTACCGCTGGCGGAGGCCGCCGGGTCACCGACCGACCGGCCCGATGCCGTCGCGTACGCCGGCATGCAGGTCGGCGGTGGTGTGCGCCCGGATCCCGGGATCCACACCGCCGGTGAGCCGCGCGACGAGCGTTCGGACGTGCTGCTCGGCGGGCTCGGCGAGGCCGTCGTAGATTGCCGCGAACAGCTCCCGGGCGGGCTCCCGGAGCCATCCCGGCGGAAGGAGTTCCAACGGCAGCCGCGGGTCGAGGGTGGGGAAGCGGCGGAAGGTGTCCATGATCTCGGTACGCGCCCGCACCGCCGCCGCACCGTCGACCCGCCCCGACCGCGCCCGGGGCAGCAGCGGTGTCCAGCGCCGGAGGAACTCCGCGTAGTGCCGGGCGATCGCATCGACGTCCCAGGCGTCGATGGGGGCGCGACGACTCGTGGCGTCGAGCTCGGTCTGTCGTCCCCGGAACACCGTGACGGCACCGAGGGAGAGCTGGGCAAGTTGCGCCCGGGCCGGCGGGGTCAGCTCGTGCGGCGAGATCCACAGCCCGTCGTACAGCGGCGCGTACCCGAGCCAACGGAGCTGGCCGCGCAGCGCCCGCCGCTGCGCGGCCAACTCCTGCGGCAGGGAGAAGGCGACGATCGTCCAGCACCCGTCCCACGGGGCGGTCGCGGCGGTGGTGGCGAGGATCCACCTGCCGCCGCCGGCGAGGTTCGCGGCCGCGGCGTGGCTGAGCCGGTAGAAGCTGCGCCGCCCCTGTCGGCTGCCCTCCAGCACGCCACGGCGGGCCAGGCGGCTGATCGCGGTACGCGCGCCGGCGGTGGTGACGCCGGAGTCCGCGAGCAGCGCGACGATCGCGGCGGACGGGACCGCGGCACGGGTGCGCAGGGTGTAGTCCGCCAGCAGGGTCACCGCGACGCCCTGGGGTGAGTTGCCGACCTGCCGCCGGGGCAGCCGCAAGGGCTGGTCCCCGTCGCCCGGAAACATCTCCTCGATGTCGAACGGAATGGTCACGGGCGCTCCGGGCGGGGGCTCGGGGACGGGGTAACGAACTGTAGCCGGCGCGCCGACCAGACCGGAGCGCAGGTGAACGACCTCAGTCAGTCGATGGTAATCGATTGACACTTGTCGGTCCCACGGGAACACTATCTGCTACACGACGCCACCGGAGCCGGGCAGGGCGAGCCGCACAGGAGCGGCGACGTGCGCCCACCGCGGGGTACCGGGCACACCCGCGAGTGAACCGCACGACCAGTCCCAGCCTGCACAGATGATCAAAGGAGTCATCCCGGTGAGAATCAGAAGGAATCTGCTGCTCGGCCTCGCCGCGTCGCTGGCCGCGGTCGGCTTGGTGGTCCCCACGCTCCGGCCCGCGTACGCGGCGTCGTTGACCGAGGTGACCAGCTTCGGCGACAACCCGGGCGGGATGCGCATGCACGTCTACGTGCCCGACTCCCGCCCGGCCAGGCCGGCGACGCTCGTCGCCATGCACGGCTGCGGCGGGTCGGGGCCCGGCTTCCACTCCGGCAGCGAGTTCGCCGCCCTGGCCGACCGGTACGGGTTCATCGTGATCTACCCGACCGCGACGCAGCAGGCCGGCTTCGGCAACTGCTTCGACGTCTGGTCCGACGCCGCCAAGCGCCGCGGTGGCGGCAGCGACCCGGCGTCGATCATGTCGATGGTCCGCTACACCCAGCAGCGGTACGGCGCCGACGCCGACCGGGTCTACGCCACCGGCAGTTCGTCCGGCGGCATGATGACCAACCACCTGCTCGCCCTGTACCCCGACGTGTTCAAGGCCGGCGCCGCCTTCATGGGAGTGCCCTACAACTGCTTCGCCAACGCCGCGGACTTCCCGCCCGGCAGCAGCCAGTGCACCGGCGGAAACATGAACCGGACCCCGCAGCAGTGGGGCGACGCGGTCCGTCAGGCCTACCCCGGCTACCCCGGCCGCCGCCCACGGGTCCAGTTGTGGCACGGCACCAACGACACGCTGGTGCCGTACCAGCTCCTGCAGGAAACCATCGAGCAGTGGACCAATGTGTTCGGGCTCAGCCAGACGCCCACCTCCACCGACACACCACAGGCCAACTGGAACCGCCGCCGGTACGCCGACACCAGTGGCACCGTCCAGGTCGAGGCGTACAGCATCCAGGGCGCCGGACACAGCCTGCCCGCCGCCGGCATGGCCGCCTCGGCCATCCAGTTCTTCGGCCTGTCCGACCCGTCGAACCCCACCACCCCACCCAGCCCGACCTATCCCCCGAGCCCGACCGTCCCGCCGAGCCCGACCGTCCCGCCGAGCCCGACCGTTCCGCCGAGCCCGACCGCCCCGGGCCCCGGAACCTGTCGGGTGACCGTCGCCGTCAACGCCTGGAACACCGGACTGACTGAGAACATCACCGTCGCCAACACCGGCGCCACGGCCATCAACGGCTGGTCCCTGGTCTTCACGCTGCCGGGCGGGCAGACCATCACGTCGGGCTGGAACGCCTCCTACGCCCCCACCTCCGGTCAGGTGACAGCCAGGAACCTCGCCTACAACGCGGGCATCCCCGCCAACGGGTCGGTCACCATCGGCTTCCAGGCCACCCACACCGGTAACACCGCCCGGCCGAGCTCGTTCAACCTCAACGGCGCGTCGTGCGCGGTGTCCTGACACCGGGCGGCCAGCCACGGTGGCCCGACTCGCGAAATTGACGGTGACCAGGTTGGGATTCAACCGACCTATCGATGGTGTTGGTGCAACCATGGGAGACGTGGGACCTGCCAACACTGCTATGCCTGCCATCTCGCCGCTCGCCGGCGAGCCGATCAAGCGCGCCGACGCCGAGCGGCTCGCGGGAGTGCTGAAGGCCGTCGCCGACCCGGCTCGACTACGACTGCTCAGCCTGATCCAGTCCGCTCCGGAGGGTGAGGCGTCCGTGAGTGATCTCACCGCACCGCTCGGCCTCTCCCAGCCGACCGTGAGTCACCACCTGCGGATCCTCACCGAGGCCGGCCTGCTCGAGCGCGACAAGCGGGGCGTCTGGGCGTACTACCGCCTCGTGCCCTCCGCGATCGCCGCGATCGCCGACCTGTTGACGCCGCCCCGCAAGCGGGCGACGAAGAAGGCCCGCTGAGCGGCACGGTCCCGGCGGGCCGGGTGCGCCCGGCCCGCCGGTCGGCCGGCCGACCGGCGTAGCGGTGCCGTTCCGGTGCGCCTAGGTTGGAGCGGGTGGGCCGAGACAGACCGTTGGTGGGGCCGGAGTCGACGGGCGAGGTCGCCGTCGCGCAGTTGCTCGCCGCCGCGCGTGCCGGTGACGGCACCGCCTTCAGCCGTCTGGTCGCACCGCTGCGCGACGAGCTGCGCGCGCACTGCTACCGGATGCTCGGCTCGGTCCACGACGCGGAGGACGCCGTCCAGGACACCCTGGACCGGGCGTGGCGTGCACTCGACCGGTTCGAGGACCGATCGGTCCGGGCGTGGCTCTACCGGATCGCGACGAACCGTGCGCTGACCCTCCTCGCCCGGCGGGGACGGCGTGAGCTGCCGACCGACTTCGCCGGACGCGACGTGCCTGCGGTCGAGGCGGTCTGGCTCGAGCCGTACCCGGACCGGCTGATGGCCTGGTCCACCGAGCTGGATCCGGAGGCACGCGCGATCGCGAGAGAGAGCACGGAACTCGCGTTCGTCGCCGCCCTGCAGCATCTGCCGCCACGGCAACGCGCCGTCCTGCTGCTGCGCGACGTCCTCGGCTACGCCGCCGGCGAGACCGCCGATCTGCTCGACACCACGGTGGCCGCAGTCAACAGCGCGCTGCAGCGTGCCCGCCGGATCGTCGCCGACCGGGCGCCGAGCGTGAGCCAGCAGCGGATCCTCGCCGAGCTGGGCGACGCGGCGCTGCGGGAGGTGGCCCGGCGGTACGCCGCGGCGTGGGAGTCCGGTGACGTCGACGCGATCGTGGCGATGCTGACGGAGGACGCGCGGTACTCGATGCCACCGCTGATCGCCTGGTACGAGGGCCACGAGCAGATCCGCGGTTTCCTGGCCGACGCGGCGGGCCGGCGCCGGTGGCGGTTCCGGCCGGCGCGGGCCAACGGGCAGCTCGCGTTCGGGACGTACCTGTGGAACGACGCCGCCTCCGCCTACCTGCCCGCGGGCCTGGACCTGCTGGTGCTGCGCGGCCAGCGGGTCGCCGAGGTCGTGTCGTTCCTCGACGCGCGCCTGCCGGCGTTCCAACTTCCGGACCGGTTGCCGGTAGGAGCCGGCGGGAGCGATGACTTCGCGGGGCGGCCGGGGTTGTAGTCCTGACGGATCCGACAACCGGAAGGGCAGCCGCTGAGATGCCGAGCAACGAGGAACAGGTCCGTGCCCTGGTCGAGCGCTGGGCGGCCGCGGTGCACCGCGGTGACCTCGCGGGAGTAGTGGCGGACCACGCCGAGGACCTCGTGATGTTCGACGTGCCGCCGCCGTACGAGGGGGTGCGCGGGCTGGACGCGTACCGGCAGACCTGGCCGCCGTTCTTCCGGTGGCAGGCGCAGGGCGCGTCGTTCGAGATCGAGTCGCTGGAGGTCGTCGCCGGCGAGGAGGTGGCCTTCGCGTACGCGCTCCTGCGCTGCGGCACGCCGGACGATCTCGCCGGCAACCCGGACAACCGCCTGCGGCTGACCCTCGGCCTGCGAAAGCGGGACGGCCGGTGGCTCGTCACCCACGAGCACCACTCCTTTGCGCTCACCGGTGCCTCCGACCAGCCGGACCGGGACACCGGCACCGCCGAGGAGGAGGTGCGCCGTCTGCACCAACGATGGTTCGAGGGCACCGCGGCCAAGGATCTCGAAGCCCTGATGGCGGCCATCGCCGACGACGTGGTCTCGTACGAGCACGATCAGCCACTGCGGTACGTCGGGGTGGAGGCGGTCCGCGAGGTCTGCGCGGCGGGCCTGGCGGCGGCAGGCGACGGGGAGGTGACCTGGGGCGTGCCCGACCTGACGATCGTGGTGGACGGCGATCTCGCCGTGGCGTGGGGCCTCAACCACGTCTCGGTACGCCCGAATGGCGGCCCGCCGGTCGACAGTTGGTCGCGCGGGACCCGGGTGTTCCAGCGACGCGACGGTGCCTGGCTGATGACCCACCAGCACCTGTCGTACCCGTACGACCCGTCCACAGGAGAGGCGCGGACCGACCTCCGCCCGTGAATGGTCGGTCTGGTCCCGGCGAGCGCATCCGGGCGGCCGGGCAGGGTCAGCGGGCGGGGCAGGCGGCCTCGACCAGTACGCGGGCGGCTGCCTTCGCGGTGTCCGGCGTGCCCGGCTCCGCGTCGAGCACGCCGGCGGACAGGCCCCCGTCGAGCAGCAGGGTCAGTTGCCGGGCCAGTCGCGCCGGGTCGGCGGCGCCGGCCCGGCGGGCCAGGTCGGTGACCCACGCCAGCACCACCCGCTTGTGCTCGACGGTACGGGCATGCACGTCGCTGCCCGCCTCGCTCTCGGCGGCGGTGTTGATGAACGCGCAACCGTGGTAGCCCTCGCGTCGGCACGCCGACGCGAGGGCGTCGAACATCCCGACAAGCTGGTCACCCGGGTCGTCGCCGGCTGCGCTGGCCGCGGCGCGTAGCTGCCCGAGCCAGGTCTGGTCGACCCTGTCTAGGTACGCCAGGACGAGGTCGTCCTTGCGGGGAAAGTGCTTGTACAGCGTCGCCTTGGCCACGCCGGACTCGGCGATGACGGTGTCGACGCCCACGCCGCGGGGGCCTCGGGCGTAGAACAGCCGGAACGCCGTGTCGAGGATCCGCTCGCGCGCAGGCTGTGCTGGCCGTGTCATCCGTTTCCCTCCGCTGGCCGGGCACGCTCGATTGTACAGACGAGTCTGTCCAAGCCTTGTTGGTAGACAGACCCGTCTGTTAGCTTGAGCGCGAGCCGGATCGATACCCACCGGACCGCACGAGGGAGCAACCACCATGAAGATCGCAGTTCTGGGCACCGGCATGGTCGGCCAGGCACTGGCCGGCCGCCTCGCGGAGCTCGGCCACGAGGTCACCGTCGGCACCCGTGACGTCGCCGCCACGCTGGCCAGGACGGCACCGGACGGGATGGGCAACCCGCCCTACGCGGCGTGGGCCGCCGCCCACCCGCAGGTCCGCCTGACCACCCTCGCCGACGCCGCCGCCGGGGCCGAGCTGCTGGTCAACGCCACCTCCGGCGCCGTCTCGATCGCCGCCCTGCGGGCCGCCGGCACCGACAACCTCGCGGGCAAGATCCTGATCGACATCGCCAATCCGCTGGACTTCGGCAACGGGTTCCCGCCCACCCTGTTCATCAAGGACACCGACAGCCTCGGCGAACGAATCCAGGATGCCTTCCCGCAACTCCGGGTGGTCAAGGCTCTCAACACGCTCACCGCGCCACTGATGGTCGATCCGGCGGCACTCGCCGACGGCGACCACTCGGTCTTCGTGTCCGGCAACGACGCCGGGGCCAAGAGGATCGTCACGGGCATCCTGGAGTCCTTCGGCCACACCGACGTCATCGATCTCGGCGACATCACCACCGCCCGCGGCACCGAGATGTTGCTGCCGCTGTGGCTACGCCTGATGAGCGCCCTGGACACCCCGACGTTCAACGTCAAGGTCGTCCGCTGAACCGTCGTACCGGCCTTCCGGTGTCGCGTCGTGCACCGCCGTCCGGGGGCAGGGCCCGAGGCCACCCCGGCTGAGGACGTTCGGCCCTGACCGGCGCGGCCACGGCGCAGTCCCATGGAGACGGAGGAATCGCTTCGGACAGGAGGTCCATCGTGAAAGCGCTCGTCTTCAACGGCCCCGGCCAACGGACCTGGACCGACGTACCGGACCCCGGGATCATCGAACCCGGTGACGCCATCATCCAGGTCGACACCGTGACGATCTGCGGCACGGATCTGCACATTCTCGGTGGCGACGTGCCGGCCGTGCAGCCCGGCCGCATCCTCGGTCACGAAGCGGTCGGCACCGTGGTCGCCGTCGGTCCCGCCGTGACGACCGTCCAGCCCGGCGACCGGGTCCTCGCGTCCTGCATCACCGCCTGCGGCCGGTGCCGCTACTGTCGGGAGCAGGCGTACGGACAGTGCCGCGGCGGCGGCGGGTGGATCCTCGGGCACCTGATCGACGGCGTGCAGGCTCAGTACGCACGCCTGCCGTTCGCCGACCTGTCCACCTACAAGCTGCCGGACACCGTGTCCGACGAATCGGCCGTGCTGCTGGCCGACATCCTGCCGACCTCGTACGAGGTGGGCGTCCTCAACGGCACCGTCCGGCCCGGCGACACCGTGGTCGTGGTCGGCGCCGGTCCGATCGGGCTCGCCGCGATCCTGACCGCACGGCTGCTGTCGCCCTCGCACATCGTCGCGGTGGACAAGGCCGAGAGCCGGCTCCAGGCGGCCAAGCAACTCGGCGCGGACGTGCTGATCCGCGCCGATGAGGATCCCCTCGAGATGGTCAACGCGATCACCGACGGCCTCGGTGCGGACGTTGTCATGGAGGCCGTCGGCACGCCGGGCACCTTCGAGACCTGCACCCGGCTGGTCCGGCCGGGCGGCCACGTCGCCAACATCGGCGTGCACGGCAAGCCGGCCACCCTGCACCTCGAGGACCTGTGGATCCGCAACGTCACCATCAGCACCGGCCTGGTCGACACCTACTCGACGTCGTCCCTGCTGAAGATGGTGGCGACCGGGCAGCTGGACACCGGCCAGATCATCACCCACCGGTTCCCGCTCGACGACATCATGGCCGCCTACGACGTGTTCGCCAACCCCGCCGAGACCGGCGCGCTGAAGGTCGTGTTGAACCGTTCGTGACCGCGGGCGGTAGGCCCCTCGGGTCCGGGACCACGAGTGTCACCACTGGTCCCGGACCCACCGGATTCCCATCCGCGAACCGCTGCGGGCGCCGCCGCGCCCGCCGGCTCAATTGCGTGACGGCCGCATCAACCGGTCCGCGCTGCCGAACGCGTACCCGTGCGACCGGACCGTTTCGGAGTCGTCGTGCCGCCAGCCGAGCCGGTCGACGACCTCGACCACTCCGGCGACCTCGGCGACCCGCTCGACGACGAGGCCGGCCAGGCTGCGGCTCTCCACCGTGCCCGTCAGCGTCACGACGCCGTCCGCGACGTCGACCTCCACGGACGCGGGGTCGATCCACAGTTCCCGCCGCAGGACGCCGTCGATGATCTCGGTGCGGAGCTCGGCGTCGGGCCGGGTGTGGATCCGCAGTAGGTCCCGCCGCGAGACGATGCCGACGAGACGCCGCTCGGCGTCGACGACGGGCATCCGCTTGATGCGCTCCTTCTCGAGCCGGCGCGCGGCGGCGCCCACGGACGCGTCCGCTGTCACGACGACGGCCGGCGCGCTCATGAGGTCCGCGGCGACGGCCCCCTGCGCCTTGCTGTCGACTGCGCGCCGCCGCCCCGCGAAGACGCGACGGTGCCGTTCGTCCCCGACCGCCTCGACCTTGTGCAGGAGGTCGGCCTCGGAGACCACCCCGAGGACGTGGCCGTCGGCGTCGACCACCGGCGCGGCGCTGACGCCGCCCTCGACCAGGGCGTCGACCACCTCGCGGTAGGTTGCGTCCCGCCTGACCGAGATGACGTCGCGTGTCATCACGTCCACTACCGTCCACTGTCTCATCGTCGGTCCTTTCGCTCGCCGGCGGTCGTGCCGCCGCATCTCCTGTCTGGTCTGTCCTTCCCCGAGGCATCGAGGGGTGGACGCCCCGATGAGGGACGGACCGATCACGTCCAGCCTGGCCGGCCCTGCCGGCTGCCGGCAGTGGCGTAGGGCCCGCGAGCACTGGGCCGATGGTCCGGGCTCGGCTGCTCGGCAGGCGGAGGTACACCCGGTGTCAGCGATTCCTTAGTACAGCATTGGATGTACTATCTTGCCGTGGACACGTTGACGCACGGACAGGTGCTGGCCCGCTTCGGCCATGCCCTGTCCGATCCGACGCGGGCCCGGCTGCTGCTGGCTCTGCGCGACGGGCCCGGATACCCGGCGGAGCTGGCCGACCTGCTGGGCACGACGCGGCAGAACCTGTCGAACCACCTGTCGTGCCTGCGTGGCTGCGGACTGGTGGTCGCGGTGCCGCAGGGCCGCCGCACCCGCTACGAGTTGGCCGACGCCCGGCTCGCGCACGCTCTGGGGGACCTGCTCGGTCTCGTGCTGGTGGTCGATCCGGCCGCCTGCCCGGATTCCGACGCGGACGGCTGCTGCTGATGAACCTGCCCCTGGTCGACCTGACACCGGTGGGGCCGTCGCCGGCGCGCCGTCAGGCGCTCGCCCGCCGGGTGCGGCTGCTGGTCGCCGCCACGATCGCCTACAACACGATCGAGGCGGTCGTGGCGATCACCGCCGGCACGATCGCGTCGTCGACCGCGCTGATCGGCTTCGGGCTGGACTCGGTGATCGAGGTGTCGTCGGCGGCGGCGGTGGCGTGGCAGTTCGCCGGCCGCGACCCGCAGGCTCGGGAGAAGATCGCACTACGCGTCATCGCGGTCTCGTTCTTCGCGCTCGCCGTGTACGTCACCGTGGAGTCGGTGCGCGCGCTGGTCGGCGGCGCCGAGGCCGAGCACTCCCCCATCGGCCTGATGCTGGCCGCCCTGTCGCTCGCGATCATGCCGGTGCTGTCGTACGCGCAGCGCCGGGCCGGCCGGGAACTCGGCTCGCGCTCGGCGGTTGCGGACTCCAAACAGACGCTGCTGTGTACGTACCTGTCCGCGGTCCTGCTCGTGGGTCTGGGGCTGAACAGCCTGTTCGGATGGTCCTGGGCCGACCCCCTCGCCGCCCTGGTCATCGCGGCAGTGGCGGTCAAGGAGGGCCGCGAGGCGTGGCGTGGCGACACCTGCTGCACCGTCTCGCCGGGCCACTCCGGCCCGGGCCGTCGTCCCGGGCCGGAGCGGTGCCGCGGCTGATCAGACGAAGTTCACGTCGCTGCACCACAGGTAGGTCTGCGCCGTCCATTGCTGGAGCGGGTCCAGGCGTGCTGAAATGGCACATCGCCGCAGCGCGGGGGCAACCGCGCTGGGAAACGGCCAGCACGGGAGCATCGCGGTGCCGGCAGCGCGCCGTCCTGGCAGACCCGCGCGCGCCACATCGCCGGGCCATCTCCACGACGGGCACACATCCCCGGGCAGATGTCCCGCCCTACGTGTCCACCGGTACGTGTCTCCGCGACGGCCGACACGCCCGACGCCTGACCGGTGGAGGCCTTCCGATGCGGTCTGCCTGCGCACCAGAACCGGCGACGAGGTGAGAAGCGATCATGATTTCCCGGGAGAGTTTCGCGGGGTGGTACCGGAACCGCTTCCTGTGGGTGGCGGTCATTCTGGCGGTCACGGCCGGCACGGTCGTACTGGCCAACTCCGCCGGCTCGGAGGCGGAGCCGGCGGATCTGCAGGCGCAGATCACGGCCCGGATGCGGACGACGCTCGAACAGGCCGACCCGGAGCAACACAACCACGCCGGACACGATGTCCCGCAGGCGGCCACCGGGGCGGCGGCGAAGCCGCCGGTGATCTGCGGGGTCCGCGTCTACGGCTACGAGCCGGCCGGGGCCACGGCGCTCGACGACGTACGGACCGTCTACGGCTTCCACCTCTGCGGGGTCGCCGAGCAGAAGCGCCCATGGGACTGGGCGGTCAAACTCGCCGGACCGGTGATCATGGACATGTCCACCCAGCCACCCGGAATCCAGGTGGTCGAGGCGACCGCCGACGTCATGTTCGTCGACCGGCTGCGGGAGATGTTCCCGACCAGGTACGCAGAACTTGCGGTCAAGGAAGCGCTGGCCCCCTCGGAGATGACCGAGCTGCGCCGCCGTTACGACGCCGCCGCCGGACTCTGACCACGCCGGCCCCGAGGTGGGCCCCCGCCGCTCCCGCGGGTGGTGGCCGGCACCGCTGAATCTGTCGGTGCCGGCTGGTCTACCTCTGCGACCGAGACAACCAACGCCACGGGAGTACGACACATGGGCCACATCCACATCGAGTTGTTCGCGACCCTCGACCTGGTCGGACAGTCGCCCGGCAGCCCGGACGAGGACCCGGTGGGGTTCCCGTTCGGCGGCTGGCAGGCGCCCCTGCTGGACGAGACCACCGGGGCTCAGGTCGCAGCCGCGTACGAGGGGACGGACGCCCTCCTGCTCGGTCGGCGGACCTACGACATCTTCGCCGCCTACTGGCCGCACCAGGAGGGTGGCCAGGACAACGAGATCGCCAGGCTGTTCAACAGCATCCCGAAGTACGTGGCCTCCCGCGGCAGGCCCGACCTCCCCTGGGCCGGGTCCACGCAGCTCGGAGCGGATCTCGCCGGCGCGGTGCGGGAGATCCGTGACCGGCACCAGCACGTGAAGGTCGTCGGGAGCCTCAACCTGGTGCAGACCCTCCTGCGCGAGAAGCTCTTCGACCGGCTCGACCTCTGGGTGTACCCGATCGTTCTCGGCGTCGGGAAGAAGGTGTTCGACGGCGGTGCGGTGCCCACGAACGTGACGCTCCTCGAACCGCCGGTAGCCGGTCCGAAGGGCACCGTGTACCTGCGCTACGGCCTCGCCGACGGCACACCCGGAACGGGGGACATGAGCGCGCCCGACCGCGGCGCCGGGCGCGACGACTGACGCCCTGACGAGACGCGGGGAGTCGGTCAGCCCGCGGCACGAGCCCGATCACCGGCCTGACCGACTCCCCCACCTCGTCGTCGCGCGGCGTCGTGCGGCACCGCTGAGCTTCCCACGGCCCGCATGCCGACGGCGGCGAGAAGGCAGGCGGTGGCCACGGCGACGAGCACGAGGTGGTAACCGCCCAGGGGTAGGAGTGCGGCGGCAAGCAGAGGCGCGCCGGCTTTGGCCGTGGTGACGGGGGCGCTGAGTCGTCCGGCGATGGTGGCGTACGCGGTGGTGCCGTAGCGGTCGGCGAGGAGGGCTGGGGCGGCGAGGCTGGCGATACCGAAGCCGAGCCCGACCCCGGTGACGGCGAGGATCGCTCCGACGCGGGTCCCTGCGGCGACGGGCATCGCGAGGACAGCGGCGGCCTGAACGGCGAAGACCGTGGCGACGACGGTGGTGACCGGGAAGCGTCGGCGGGCGCCGGTGAGGACCAGTCGTCCGGTGACGGACAGGACGCCGAGCAGGCCGGCGGCGGTGGCGGCGAAGGTGACCGGATGGCCGCGGTCGACGAGATAGCCGACGAGGTGGACGCCGATGGTGCTGGTGGCGGCGCCGTGCGCGGTCAGCGCGGCGGCGAGGATCCAGAACCGGGGGTCGCGCATCGCGGCGCGCGCCACCGCCCGCCGCCCGGTACGGTCCCGGCGCGGCGCAGGGCCGGATAGCGGGACGTGCGGGGGTTCGCGGATGGTGAGGGCGTGCAGCGGAACGGTCACCATGCCGTGGGTGACCGCGAGCGCGAGCAGCGCGTCGCGCCAGCCGAGGTGCGCGACGAGCAGGCCGGTGAGGGGCATGAAGATGGTGCTGGCGAACCCGGCGACGACGGTGACCGCGAGCAGCGCGGTGGGCCGCCGCTCGGGGGTGAACCAGGAGACGACGACGGCGAACGCCGGCTCGTACAGAACCATCGCCCCGGTGATACCGATACCGATCATGACGGCGTAGAGCTGCCCGATGGTATGGACCTGCGACCAGGCGACAAGGAGCGCGGTTGCCGCGATCGAGCCCGCGGTCATGAGGGCCCGTCCGCCGCGCCGGTCGAGCCACCGCCCGACCGGGATGGCCATCAACGCGCCGGCGAGGACGCTGGCGGTCAGCGCCCCGGTGACCGCGGTGGTGGAGGCCTCCAGGCCGGTGGCCATGGGACCGAGCAGGACCGCGTACGCGTAGTAGAGGGTGCCGTAGCCGACGGTCGAGGTGACGGCGAGGGCGGCGACGATGCGCCACCCGTGGCGCCCGCCGACGGTCGGGTCGGCGGGCGCCGTCGAGGCGGTGACCATCAGCTGGCGCAGCAGCCGCCAACCTGGCCGCCGTTGGGGGCGGCGTCGAGGCTGACCAACTGGAGCGGGGCCGCGAGCAGCCCGCCCGAGATGCCGGTGGCGAGCCCCTTGGCGGCCGGCTCCGGGGCTGGGCCACAGCAGTTCCCGGTGCCGGTCGAGTCGGCGGGGTCGCTGTTGCAGACGCCGGTCTCCGGCAGGTCGAGCTGGACGTCCCGGGCGGCGGCCCAGTCCCCGGCCAGGGCGGCGACGACGGAGCGGGTCTGTTCGTAGCCGGTGGCCATGAGGAACGTCGGCGCACGGCCGTAGCTCTTCATGCCCACGGCGTAGTAACCGACCTCGGGGTGGGCGAGTTCGTCGACGCCGTGCGGGGGCACGGTGCCGCAGGAGTGTTCGTTCGGGTCGATCAGCGGGGCGAGCGCCCGGGTGGCCCCCATGACCGGGTCGAGGTCCAGGCGCAGCTCGGCCGCGATCGCGTGGTCGGGACGGAAGCCGGTGGCCGCGACGATCCGGTCCACCACGACCGACTCCTCGCCGCGATCGGCGTGACGGACGACCACGGCTACCCGGTCGGCACTCGGGGTGAGCGCGTGCACGGAGAAGCCGGTGAGCAGCCGGATCCGGCCGGCTTGCACGTGCTCGCGGAGCCGGGAGCCGAGCGCACCGCGGGCGGGCAGGGCGTCGGCGTCCCCACCGCCGTAGGTGCGCGTTGGGCTCGCCGAGCGGATCGCCCAGGTCACCTCCGTTCCCGGCTCCGCAGCGGCCAACTCAGCCAGGGAGAGCAGGGTGTTCGCCGCCGAGTGGCCGGCACCGACGACGAGGGTGTGCCGGCCGGCGAACCGGTCCCGGTCCGCGCCGAGCACGTCCGGCAGAGCATGCTCCAGGTACGCGCCCACCTCGTTCTCTCCCCGGGCGGGCAGGCCGGAGGCACCCAGGACGTTGGGCGTACCCCAGGTCCCGGAGGCATCGATGACGGCTCGGCCCAGGACCTCCTCGCCGTCGGCGAGGCGGATCAGGAACGGCGTCTGGTCGCGGCCGGCGGTGCGCAGGCGGTCCAGGCCGAGGCGGGTGATCGCCGCCACCCGCGCGCCGTAGCGCAGGTGCGGCTTGAGCTGCGGAAGCTCCGCGAGGGGCTGAAGGTAGTCGGCGACCAGCTCCGCGCCGGTGGGCAGGGCGTCGTCCGCCGGGGCGACCCAGCCGGCGTCGTCGAGCAGCCGGCGCGCGGCCGGGTCGACGTTGTACCGCCACGGGGAGAAAACGCGCACGTGCCCCCACTGCCGGACCGCCGCGCCGGCGCTGTCACCGGCCTCCAGGACACGGAGGGGCAGGCCGCGCTCGTGCAGGTGGGCGGCGGCGGCCAGACCCACCGGACCCGCGCCGATCACCACGACGGGCAACTCGTCCAGGACGCTCATCAGGAACTCCTCTGTGTAGATGGCTGTCGAATCAAAAGGGTGCAGTTGTGCAGGCGAGCGCGGGCCGAGGGGTTCAGGTGACAGCGGAGCTGCGGCGCTCAAGCAGCACGACGTCGCGCCACCGCCCGTGGTGCCGTGCGATCCGCTCGCGGATGCCGATGACGCGGAAGCCGACTCGCTGATGCAGAGCGAGACTGGCCGCGTTCTCCGGGAAGACTCCCGACTGGATGGTCCAGATGCCGGCGGCCTCAGTGGAGTCGATCAGCGCTTCCAGCAGCAGCCGGGCCACCCCACGCCCCTGAGCCGCAGCATCGACGTAGACGGAGTGCTCGACGACCCCGGCGTAGACCGCCCGACTCGACGTCGGCGCCACCGCCACCCACCCGATCACGGTGCCGTCCGCGTCGACGGCCACGAGACGGTGGTCCGGCAGCTTGGCCTCGTCGAATGCCGTCCAGGTCGGGGCGGTGGTCTCGAAGCTGGCGTCGCCGCCGTCGAGTCCGGCCTGGTAGATGGCGAGGACGCGATCGGCGTCGTCCGACGTCATCGGGCGGACGGCGAGGTCGGCCATCAGCTGGCTCCGTTCGGGTTGGGGGCCGGGCGACCCATGACGACGTCGGCGGCCGACGGGAAGCAACCGACGCAGGCCTCGTTGAGGCGGTAGTGACGGGCGGTGCCGACCGGCTCGACGAGCACGAACCGCACCTCGGTGAGGATCTTCAGGTGTTGGGAGACGGTGGACTGGGCCAGCCCGACGGCGGCGACGATCTCGCCCACGCTCATCGGCCGCGCGTGCCGGGCCAGGTATTCGACGATCTGCACCCGGGTCGGGTCCGCCAGAGCCCGGAACCACGAGGCGTACGTCTGCGCGGTCACCCGGTCGAGCAGTTCACCCACCGCCACTCCCTCTATCGTTTATCGCCGATTGGCGATGAAAGTGTAATCCCCGGCGGCCAACCGGTCGACGCTGACCTGCTCGAGCGGTCAGCGAGATTGCTTGAGCTCGTCATGAGCAGCATCCGCGTCCGGTGGCGACGGCTTCGGCCTTTGCCTCGGTGCCACAGCACGACCCGGCCGCCTCGGCCGCCTGCCGGCTCCCGCAGCACGGGTCGTTGTCGGCGCTTTCGTCAACGGACGGGCGGATGCCGCCGACGGCCTGGGCGGCGCTGCCGCAGCAGGCACCGGAGCCGGTGGACGGCAGCGCCACTGCGGGGTCACCGGTTACCCCATCCGCGGTGGAAGTGTTCTGGCTCATGTGAATCCTCTCGTCAACGAGGGCTGATCAGCGCGTGGACGGCGGTACGGGCGCGGTCGTAGCGCCGCTGGCTCAACTCCGTGGAACGCCTGTCTTGACGTTCGTCGAATCAAAGACTTGCACACTGATTAGAGAGATGTCAACCTAGAGGCATGTCGAAGCAACAGGCGCCCCTCCCCGTCGTCGACCTCAACGCCGACGCGCCGTGCTGCCCGCCGCTGGCCCAGCGCCGAGTCCCGGCCGAGACAGCCGCGGTGCTCGCGCCCGCATTCAAGGCCCTCGGTGACCCGGTGCGGCTGCAGCTGATGTCGATGATCGCCTCCGCCGAGGACGGGGAGGCCTGCGTGTGCGACCTGACGCCGGCTTTCGACCTGACCGGCCCGACGATCTCCCACCACCTCAGGACGCTGCGCGAGGCGGGCCTCGTCGACGCCGAGCGGCGCGGCACCTGGGTCTACTACCGGGCCCGACCGCAGATCCTGCGCCAGCTCGCCGCGCTGCTGTCGATCGAGCCCGGGGCCGCCGCCAAGGCCTGATCTCGCGCCCTCACAGCCGCCATCCGCCGGCTCCATCCGTCCGCACGGGCGACGTCGACCGCTGGGCGCCGGAGACCATCCGGGACCAGCTTGACTCCGGAGCTCTTACTCAGCAATGATTGACTCAATGAACGCTGAGCTTTCGTCACTCGTCGTGCGAGCCCGGATTCACGCCGCTCTCGGAGATCCGGCACGCCTGGCGATCGTGGACGCGCTCACCCTGGGCGATGCCTCCCCCGGAGAGATCGGCCACACCCTCGACATGGCGACGAACCTGGTCGCCCACCACGTCAACGTCCTCGCCGACGCCGGTCTGGTCACCAAGGGGCGCTCCGAAGGCGACCGGCGCCGCACCTACCTCCGGCTACGCCCGGAGACTCTGGCCGCTCTCGCCACTCCCCGGTTGGCAGGCGTGAGCCGGGTGGTGTTCGTGTGCACCCACAACTCGGCCCGCTCGCAGCTGGCCGCCGCGCTGTGGAAGCAGCGCACCCACAGCGAGGTCGCCTCCGCCGGCACGAGGCCCGCAGACCGGGTCCACCCCCGCGCGGTGGCCGTGGCTCACCGCCACCACCTCGACCTCGACCCGGCCGGCACCGCCCACGTCAACGACGTCGTGCGTCGCGACGATCTGGTGATCGCCGTCTGCGACAACGCCCACGAGGAGCTGACCGGACCGGTCCGCCCCCGTCTGCACTGGTCCGTCCCGGACCCGGTGCGGGTGGACACCGACGCGGCGTTCGAAGCCGCCTACGCCGACCTCGCCGACCGCGTCGACCGGCTCGCCCCCGCCGTCCTGCCCGGAGGTTCCCGATGACCGGCACCAGAGCCCACCCACGGCAAGAGATCACCCTCGACCAACAGGTCGCCCTGCGCACCGCGGCGATCCGGCTCACTGAGGAGTTCGACGGCAGCTACGGCACCGAGACCATCGAGCGGTTCCTGCACACCAGCTACGACCAGTTCGCCACCGCCGCCAGCATCGCGAACCATTTGCCGCTGCTCGCCGAGCGCTTCGCCCGACAGCGCCTGCGGGCCCTGGCCCGCGTCGAGGGGCATCACCGCGACGGCCGCCCGGTCGTGCTGTTTCTGTGCACCCACAACGCCGGCCGCTCCCAGATGGCCCTGGGCTTCTTCGCTCACCTGGCCGGCGATCGGGCCGTCGCGTGGTCCGGCGGCAGCGAACCCGCCATCGAGATCAATCCTGCCGCGATCGCGGCGATGGCCGAACGTGGCATCGACATCTCGGCGGAGTTCCCCAAGCCGTGGACCGACGAGGTGGTCCGAGCCGCCGACGTCGTGGTCACCATGGGCTGCGGCGACGCCTGCCCCGTCTTCCCCGGCACCCGCTACGAGAACTGGACCGTTGACGACCCGGCCGGGCTCGACCTGGCCGGCGTGCGACCGATCCGCGACGAGATTGAACGCCGGGTCCGTCTCCTGCTGACCCAGATCGGGATTTCGAGCACGACCGGACAACGCGCGTAACCAGCTGCGAGCCCTGCGGCAAGCCGGGCTGCTCGCTCCTGAACCCGCAGCCGCCGCGCCCACTACCACCTCTAGCCACGGGAGTTCCATGAGCACCGCCGTACGAGCCGACGCCGCCGAGACACCGGTGGTGGCGCGCCTTTCCAGCCTCGACCGGTTCCTGCCGGTGTGGATCGGGCTGGCCATGGTCGCCGGTCTCCTGCTCGGCCGGAGCGTCCCCGGGTTCGACCGAGCTGTCGACGCGGTGAAGATCGGCGGTATCTCCCTGCCCATCGCCCTCGGCCTGCTGGTCATGATGTACCCGGTCCTGGCCAAGGTCCGCTACGACCGCCTCGACACGGTCACCGGGGACCGCCGCCTGCTGGTCTCGTCGCTGGTGCTCAACTGGATCGTCGGTCCCGCCGTCATGTTCGCCCTGGCCTGGAGCTTCCTGGCCGACCAGCCGGAGTACCGCACCGGCCTGATCATCGTCGGCCTGGCCCGCTGCATCGCCATGGTCATCATTTGGAACGACCTCGCCTGCGGTGATCGGGAGGCCGCCGCCGTCCTCGTCGCCCTGAACTCGGTGTTCCAAGTGCTCGCCTTCGGCCTGCTCGGCTGGTTCTACCTGTCGGTCCTGCCGGGCTGGCTGGGTCTGGACGGCGCCGCGCTGGAGGTCTCCGGCTGGGACATCGCCGGCAACGTGCTCGTCTTCCTCGGCATCCCGCTGCTCGCCGGCTACCTCTCGCGCCGTCTCGGCGAGCGGACCAGGGGCCGCGACTGGTACGAGCAGCGGTTCCTGCCCAGGATCGGACCCGTGGCCCTGTACGGGCTGCTGTTCACCATCGTCATCCTCTTCGCCCTGCAGGGCGAGGCCATCACCGACCGACCGGCCGACGTGGCGCGCATCGCCCTGCCGCTGCTGGCCTACTTCGCCCTCATGTGGGCCGGCTCCTACCTGCTCGGCCGAGCCATCGGCCTGAACTACGAACGCACCACCACCCTGGCGTTCACCGCGGCGGGCAACAACTTCGAACTCGCCATCGCGGTCGCGATCGGTACGTTCGGGATCGCCTCCGGGCAGGCCCTCGCCGGCGTCGTCGGCCCGCTCATCGAGGTCCCCGTCCTCGTCGGACTGGTCTACGTGTCGCTGTGGGCCCGCCGCCGCCTGTTCCCCGCCGCAGCACCCCCGCCGCGAGGTGACTCGACCACGGGTCCGGCGGCAACCACCTAGAACCTGGAGAACCCGATGAGCGACAAGCCAACTGTTCTGTTCGTCTGCGTGCACAACGCCGGCCGCTCCCAGATGGCCGCCGGCTGGCTACGCCACCTCGCCGGCGACACCGTCGAGGTCCGCTCCGCGGGGAGCGCCCCGGCCGATCAGGTCAATCCCGCCGCCGTCGAGGCCATGCGCGAGGTCGGCATCGACATCACGGACCAGACCCCCAAGCTCCTGGCGTACGAGACCGCGGAATCGTCCGACGTCATCGTCACCATGGGCTGCGGCGACGCCTGCCCCGTCTTTCCTGGCAAGCGTTACGAGGACTGGAAGCTCGAGGACCCGGCCGGCCGGGGCGTCGAGGCGGTACGCCCGATCCGCGACGAGATTCGCACCCGCGTGGAGAAGCTGCTCACCGGACTGCGCTTCCCCGCCTGATGCCCCCAGCGGTTCTGCCCCCGTTACGTCCGGCCGGCACCAATGTCGTCGGTGTCCCGGTGTTCGGCTGTGCCGGACGGGTAGACGTGGACCGAGGGCTGGTCGAGATGGCATCCTCCGGGCCGGCCGTGAGCGGCACGGCCGGCCCTCGAGCAGGGAATCCTGACACGGACACGCAAAGGCTGATGTCATGCGCATTCCTCGCGGCATGGTTGACGATCTTCGCCGGAGCATCGTCGCGCCGCCCACCCCGAATCCAGCCGATCAGGTCGCAGGCCGGCTCGCTCTCCGCCCGGCCGGCGACACGGACCTGCCGGCGATGTCCCGAGCCCACGTCGAGTTGCTTCCGATGGGGCTGTTCCCGTCGCTCGGCGCCCGCTTCATCCGGCGCTGGCAGCGGACCCTCCTGAACTCGCCGCACGGCGTAGGTGTTGTCGCCATCGACCCGCACGACGAGGTCGTCGGGTTCGTGCTGGGTGCCAGTGATCACACCGCCTACACCACGGAGCTGGCGAAGGACCGGCGCGCGATGGCGTCTCTTGCCCTCGCCGGGCTCGTCGCGCTTGTCGTCCGGCCCAGAGTTGCCCTCCGTATCGCGCGAACGCGGATCCGGCCGTGGGCCCGGCGGGTGCTGCGCCACCGGGCGGCCGCGGTGGCGCCGGACGAGGCCGGATCGGTTGCCGCATCGCGCGTGGCAGTCATGACCGCGCTGGCGGTACAGCCGGCTTGGCGCAAGAGCGGCATCGGCGTGATGCTGGTCGACCGTTTCGTCGAAGTGGTCCGGAACGCCGGTGCCGTGTGGGCCGAGGCGCAGACGTCGACCGGGCCCCTGGGGGCGACCGGATTCTACGAACGGTTGGGTTGGGAGGCCGGCAGTCAGTGGCGCGCACCCGACGGTGACAGCGTACGCACGTACCGCTGCGGCCTTCGGCCCGCCTGATGAACATCGCCGAACGGGCACGTCCTGTCTTCGCACCGAAATGGACCGCGCCCGACCTGATCGGCCGGCATCGACATCCAGGGTGATCAGCGCGCTACCGCCCCTCGCGGAATAGCTGAGATGACCTTTCTTGACGCCGCTAAATTCCACTCTCGAGGCAATTGAGCAACCAATACCACACCATCAAGTACATCCAGCCAGAACCAATGGCCACGCGCGACGGCAATTTGCTCAGGACCTGTTCGGCACCGCCTCCTCCATCAGGATCCTCGGCTCAGCCAAGCCGAGATCGGCGTACCGCTCGGCAGCGGCCCTGCGGTGCCCGCCGGCCGCCTCCGGATCGCCCAGCGCCGTCAACGCCACGGCGAGACCCTCGTGGGCCTCGGCCTGCTCGTACGGGTCGGCGACCATCGTCGCGATCCGCAGTGCCTGCCGATGGTGCTCGACGGCGCGCTCCCACTCGCCGTTGGCCGACCTGGTCCGGCCGAACTCGTTGAGGACCTCGCACTCGACGCCCGGATCACCGGTCTCGCGGGTGACGGACAGGGCCCGGTCCTGATGCTCCAGGGCGAGGATCAGGTCGCCCCTGCGGCGATGCACCATCCCCAGCAGGCTCAGCGTCCGCGCCTCGGTGCCTCGCTCGCCGACCTCACGGATCAACTTGAGGGCGTGGCTGAACTTGCCGAGGGCCTCCGCATGCCGGCCCTGCGAGGCGTACACGGTTCCGAGCACGTTCAGGGCGTACGCCTGGCCGCGGTGCTCGTGGCTACGGCGGTACAGGTCGAGCGCGGTTCGCGCCCGGTCGACCGCCTCGGCCTCCTGACCGAGGCGGACATGGACGAGCGCCATCAGCGTGAGCGAGTCGGCCTGCCCGCTGAGGTCGCCGAGTTCGGTGTAGTCGGCCAACGAGATCCGCTGCTGATGCAGCGACTCCTCGTACTGGCCGAGCCGCCAGAGCAGCAGTCCGGCCAGGCAGCGCACGGCGGCCCGCCCGGGTACGTCGCCCAAGTCGTCCAGCACCTCGAGCGCCTGCCACTGGCGGTCCAGCGACTCGGCGTAGCGGCCGAGCCGGAAGAGAATGTGGCCGGCCGCCACCGCGGCCCGGGCAGCGCTCTGCCGGTCGCCCAGCCGGTGGAAGAGTTCGCGCGCCTCGGTCTGCTCGGCCAGCGCTTCGACGTTCTGCCCGGCGGTCCACTTCGCCGAGGCCGCATTCGTCAGCGACACGGCGATGGCCAGTTCGTCGCCCGACATCCGGGCGGCGGCCAGACCGAGGCGGGACGTGAGCAGCCAGTCGTCGATCTGGCCCCGGCTGTAGTAGAACGGCCGCAGCGAGTCGGCCAGGTGATAGGCCTGGCGGTACAGCCGGTGCCGCTCCGCGTAGCAGACCCCGACGAGCAGGTTCTTGTGCTCGACGGTGAACCAGTCGATCGCCTGGTCGGCGGTGTCGAACCTGAGCGCGCTCGCCGGCTCCGGCGCCGCGCAGACCGGCGTGCGGCCGGGCTGGATCTGCTGGGCCGCGCTCTGCGCCGCCCAGCACCAGTGGTCGATGAGGCCCCGCATCGCCTGGTGCCGGCTGCCCTGCGGTTCCTCGAGGTCGGCCAGGGTCGCGGCGTGTTGCCGGATCAGGTCGTGGAACCGGTACCGGCGGTGTCCGCGCTGCTGTAGCAGGTGCACGTCGACCAGCGTCTCCAGTAGTCGGTCCACCTGCCGTGGTGGCAGGCCGGTGAGCGCGGCGGCCGCGTCGGTGTCGATGTCCAGTCCCGGGTAGAGCCCGAGAATCCGCAACACGCGCTTGAGTTCACTGGTCAGGTGCTGATAGGAGACCTGCAACGCGGCGACCACGCTGCGCTGGCCGATCTCGAGTTCGGCGAGCCGGTGGCGTCGGTCCTGGAGCCGCTCGGCGAGATGCGCCACCGACCAGGTCGGCCGGGCGTCCAGGCGGGCCGCGGCGATGCGTACGGCCAGCGGCAGCCGCCCGCACAGCTCCACCACCTCGGCGACCCGCTCGGCCTCCCGGTCGGCGCGCTGGCGGCCGACGACGCGGCTGAACAGATCGATCGCCTTGTCGCGGGACAACACATCCAGCGAAATGCTCAGGACGTCGTCCAGGCCCAGCAGCCGCTGACGCCCGGTCACCAGGACCAGGCAGCCGGGGCTCGCCGGCACCAGCGGCGCCACCTGGCCGACGTGTGCGACGTTGTCGAGCACGAGCAGGATCCGCCGCCCGGCGAGCCGGCTTCGGAACAGCGCGGCCCGGTCGTCCGGGTCCCGCGGGATGAGGTCACCGCGTACGCCGAGGGCGCGCAGCAGCCGGTCCAGCGCGTCGGCCGGCTCGACCGGCGGCACGCCGTCGGTGAACCCGTGCATGTCGATGAATAGCTGCCCGTCGGGGAAGTCCGGCAGGAGCCGGTGCGCCGCGTGTATCGCGAACGCGGTCTTGCCCACCCCGGCCATGCCGTCGATGGCGCAGACGGCCGCTCGGGACCGCCCACCCGGCGGGGTGTCGCCGATGCTGGCCAGCACCGCGGCGAGTTCCTCCGACCGGCCGGTGAACGAGAGGAGATCGGCCGGGAGGTGGGCGAGCGGTTGGGGTCGGGCGGGATCCTCCCGGCGTAGCGACGGGTCGTCACCGAGGATCTTGCGCTGCATCTCCTGCAGCGCCGGCCCGGGCACGATGCCCAGTTCCCGGTCGAGGAGCGCGTACAGCTCCTGGTAGGTGGCGAGCGCCTCGGCCCGCTGGCCGGACCGGTACTGCGCAAGCATGAACTGGCCCCAGAGTCGCTCCCGCAGTGGGCGGGCCGCCAGGACCTCGCGCAGGTCGCGAACCACGTCGGCGTCGCCCCCGCGGCGCAGCCGAACGTCGAACCAGTCCTCGAGCAGCGCCCACCGTTGCTCCATGCTCCGCTCGTGCTCGATGGCGAGAGCCGGGTTGTCCAGCAGGTCGCCGGCGAGGTCACCGCGCCAGAGCCGGACCGCGCGGGCCAGCGACCGCTCCGCGCCCGGATCGTCGTCGGCGCGACGCCGCCGCCCCTCGGCCACCAGTTCGGTCACCATCAGCAGGTCCAGCTCGTCGGCGCGAGCGCGGAGCCGGTACTCGCCCCGGCGGGCTTCAATGCGCTCGCCGTCCGGGCTCGGCGGCAGGATCTGACGTAGCTGCCACACAAATGTCTTGAGATTCGCCATTGCCGACTTAGGCGGTTTGTCGTCCCAAACCATCTCCACCAGGCGGCGGCTGTTGATCCATTCATTCGCGTTGACCAGCAGGATGGCGAGCAGGACACGCTGCCTGCGGCCCGTGATCGTGACTGGATTTCCCCCTAAATCGATGATCTCGAGCCGCTTGAAGACACGGAAAAGCACTCCACTCCCCCCGACTCGGCACCTACCTCGGTCAATACCGAAACGTGTACCGATATGAAGACCATGATGCGCCACCATGCTAGCGGCGATTGAGGCGGGGAACTGTGGTTTAACTGACCGGGAGCGTGGCGGGTTGGGCAGCAAGTACAACGTAATTAACCGATCTGTCCACTTAGCCGAGAGCGGTCATTGGCTCGGATGTCCGCTCCCGTCCCCCCGCGCCGGGCTGCGGCTGGTGGCGATTCCACACGCCGGCGGCGGACCATCCTCGACACTGCCGCTCGCCGAGGCGCTGGCCCCGGAAATCGAGGTCTGGTCCGCCCAGCTGCCGGGCCGCGAGCGCCGGTACGACCAGCCCGCGGCCGACTCGATCGCGGCGGTCGCCGAGCCGCTCGCGATCGCAATGGCGGACCACGTTCCGCCGCCGTACGCCCTCTTCGGACACAGCATGGGGGCCCTGATCGCCTTCGAGGTCGCCCGGCGGCTGGCCGACATCCACGCCGCCGCCCCGGTCCGGCTCGTCGTCTCGGCCCACGCCGCCCCACACCTGCCCCGCGCCGGGACGCACCGGCACCTGCTGGACGACGAGGAGCTGCTGGCCTGGCTGGGTGACGTCGGCGGGGTGCCCGAGCCGGTCCTTCGCGACGGCGACCTGATGCGGCTGCTGCTCCCGACCCTCCGGACGGACCTGCGTGCCTGTGAGACGTACACGTTCCGGTCCGGTCCACCACTGGGTTGCCCGATCACCGCCCTCACCGGGATGACCGACCCCCAGGCCTCCGTCGACGACGTGGCGGCCTGGTCGCGGCACACGTCGGCCGATTTCGAGTTCCGTCCGCTGCCCGGTGGCCACTTCTACCAGCTCGATGACGGCTGGCCGGCCTTCGTCGGCGAACTGCGAACGGCGCTGGCCGGCGCCGCGACACCGCACGCGGTCACCACCGGTGGCGGTGCCGGCGGCATCGTCGACCTGATCACGAGGCAGGCCGCGCGCACCCCGGCGGCGGTGGCCGTGCGGGACGCGACCGCCCGGTGGTCGTACCGGGAACTGCTCGACCGGGCGTACCGGTGGAGCGCCGCGTTGCGCGCTGCGGGCGTGCGGCCGGGCCAGGTGGTGCCGGTCTACGCCGACCGCTCGATCGAGTTGCCCGCGGCGTTGATCGGCGTGCTGCTCGCCGGCGCCGCGTTCCTTCCGCTCGACCCGGCATACCCGGCCGAACGTCTCGGCTACATGCTCGCCGACAGCGGGGCCTCGGTCGTGGTGACCGAGCCCGGCCTGCTCGACCGGCTGCCCGGGTCCGGCCGGCCGCTGGTCACCGTCACGGTCGCCGACCTGCCCACCACCGCGCCCCGCGACGGTGGCCAGCACCGGCCCGACGCGGCGCCCGCCTACCTGCTCTACACCTCGGGATCGACCGGCGCTCCGAAGGGGACGCTGGTGCCGCACCGCGCGCTGGTCCGGCTCTGCACCGACTTCGCCCCCCGGCTCGGCCTGACCGGGTCGGACGTGGTGCTCGCCCAGACGCCGCTGTCGTTCGACATCTCGCTCGTGGAGTTGCTGCTCCCGCTCACGGTCGGCGCCAGCGTGCATCTGGTCGGCCGGCGGGTCGCCACGGACGGGGAGGAGTTGAGCGCCGAGATCCAGCGCGCCGGCGTCACGTTCGTGCAGGGCACCCCGACCACCCTCCGGATGCTGGTCGCCGCCGGATGGTCCGGTGGTCCACGGGTGACCGTCCTGTCCGGTGGCGAGGCGCTCCCTCGGGATCTCGCCGACCAGCTCACCACGCGCTCCCGCGCCCTGTGGAACGGGTACGGCCCGACCGAGACCGCGGTGTACTCCGTGGCCGAGCGGGTCGGTCCAGGACCGGTCACCATCGGCGTGCCGCTCGACGGCGAACGCGCCTACCTGCTGGACGAGCGGGGCGATCCGGTCCCGGACGGATCGACAGGTGAACTTCACCTCGGCGGGGACGGGCTCGCGCACGGATACCTGGGCCGGCCCGCGCTCACCGCGGAGCGGTTCGTGCCCGATCCGTTCGCTCCGCGGCCGGGCGCTCGCATGTACCGGACGGGCGACCTCGCCCGGCGCCGCCCGGACGGCCGGATCGAGTACCTCGGCCGGCTCGACCACCAGATCAAGCTGCGGGGACACCGGATCGAACCCGGGGAGATCGAGTCGGCGCTGCGCGGCCATCCCGGGGTACGCGACGCCGTCGCGGCACTCGCCGCCCGGGACGGCGACGGGGAGCCGCTGCTCTGCGCGTACCTGCTGCTCGACGGGCCCGGGTCGGGCGACCCCGGGGACCACGCCCGACCCGACCGGGAGGAACTGCGCCGCCACCTGCGCCGCACCCTGCCCGACTTCATGGTCCCGGCGCGGTTTCTCGTCCTCGACACCTTTCCGCTCACCCCGAGCGGAAAGGTCGACCGGGGTCGGCTCGGCGGCGGGACCCCGCTGGCCGGCCCCGGGCACGAACCCTGCCGGTCGGCGATCGAACAGGTCCTGGTCGGCCTCTGGCTGGACCTGATCGAGGTCGAGGAACTCGGGGTCACCGAATCCGTCTTCGCCGCGGGCGCCGATTCACTGCTGGCCATGCGCGCCGCCGCCATGCTGCGGGAGATCTTCCGAGCCCCGGTGGCGGTCCGGGACCTCTTCGAACTGACGACCGTCCGGGAACAGGCAGCACGTCTGGCCGGAGACAACCCGGCGGCGGAGGGTATCGCCGACCGACTGGTCCGGCTCGTCGCAGCCGGGACCGGAGAGGGATGACCGATGACCGAGCCGTCCCGCGCGCCGCTGCGCGGCCTGCTGCGCAATCCCGCGCTGCTGACCGCGCTGCACGGCGACAGTGACACCGCAAGCCCGCCCGCGAGCCCGGCGGCGACCGGCCCGGCGGGGATCGCCGCGCCGGGCCAGGAGCAGATCTGGTTCTTCGAGAAGCTCCACCCAGGCACCGCCGCGCACCAGGTCGGACTCCGGATCCGCGTCGACGGACCGCTCGACGTCGCGGCTCTCGACCGGGCGCTGGGCGCGCTTGTCGCCCGGCACGCGCCGCTGCGGACCGCCTTCGAAACCGTCGACGGCCGTCCCGTACCGGTGCCGGCGGCCGACGGCCCGGCCCCGGTGGTCGAGCGCGACCTCCGCGCGCTCGCCGACGACCAGCGCGACGCCGAGTGTGAACGGCTCGTCGCCGCGGAACTGGCGCGTCCTTTCGACCTGGGCCGCGGTCCGCTGCTGCGCACCCTGCTGCTGCGGCTGGCCGAGCGCGAACGGCTGTTGCTCGTGGTCGTGCATCACATCGCCGCGGACGGTCACTCACTGCCCGTGCTGCGAGCCGAACTGCTCGGACGGTACGCCGAGTTCACCACCGGGCAAGCGCGCCCGGCACCGGCACTCACCAGCACCTACTCCGACTTCGCCCGGTGGCAGCACGACCTGCTCCACACCTCGTCGGCAGCCGACGACCGGGCCTGGTGGCGGCGGGCCCTGGACCGGCTGCCGGCGCCCCTCGACCTCGGTCCGCTGGCCGACGCGGCGCCCCGCGACCGCCCGGAGCCGCACGAGGACGGCGCCGACGCGACGGCCGACCACCGGGGTGACGTGGTGCCGTTCGTGCTGCCGGCCGCCGCGGCGGACGCCGCCGAGCGTCTCGCGCGAGAGGAGCGCGCCTCGACGTTCATGGTGCTGCTGTCCGTCTTCGGCCTCCTGCTGCACCGCTTCAGCGGCGCCACCGACCTGGTGGTCGGCACCCCCACCGCTGGTCGGCTGCGGCCGGGAACCGAAAACCTCGTCGGTCACCTGGTGAACCTGCTGCCGTTGCGGTTGCGGCTCGCCCCGGATCCGACGCTGCGGGGCACGCTCGCGGATGTCCGCGGCCGCTGCCTCGACGCGTACGCCCACCAGGACCTGCCGTTCCACGACATCATCTCGGCGGTGGCACCCGAGCGGAGGCCGGGCGTACACCCGATCTTCCAGGCGGTGTTCGCCTCTCCACCGTCGCTGACCGGCACCGACCGGGTCGGTCCGACCACCTTCACCGCCGAGCCGGTGACCGCCCCGCACGCGCTCTACGACATCGAACTGCAGGTACCTGCCGGTGTCGGCGAACGCGTCGGCTACCTGCGGTACCGGACCACTCGCCTGTCCCGTGCCGGAGCGACCGAGCTGGCCCGCGAGTACCTGCTCCTGCTCGAACAGACGCTCGCCGCGCCGGACCGGCACCTGTCCAACCTGCCCCGGCTGGAGCCGGCCCGCTGGGAACGGGTGGTGGTGGAGTGGAACGCCACCCGCGTCGCGGCCGGCGCCGAGACCCTGACCACGCTCTTCGCGGGGTGGGTACGCCGGACGCCGGACGCCGAGGCCCTCCGGTTCGGCGACGCCCGCTACACCTACCGGCAACTCGACGCCGACTCCAATCGGCTCGCCCGCCACCTCGCCCGCCTCGGGGTCGGGCCGGACGACCGGGTCGGGCTCTGCCTGGACCGGGGAGCGGCCTGGATCGTCGGCGCTCTCGCGGCCCTCAAGCTCGGGGCCGGTTACCTGCCGCTGGACCCGGAGTATCCCGCGCAGCGGCGCCGGTACATGGCCCGTGACGCCGGCGCGCGCGTGGTGATCGTCGACCGGGCGACGCGCGACCGGTGGGCCGGGGCCGCGGCGGACGGTGAGTCGGCCGCGGCGGACGACGGGGCCGTCCTGGTCGACCTGACCCGCGCCGCCGCCGAGGTGACGGCGGAGTCCGCCGACCCGCTCCCTGCCACGGCCGTGCCGGACAGCCTCGCGTACGTGATGTACACCTCCGGATCCACCGGGCTGCCCAAGGGCGTGGCGGTGACCCACCGCAATGTGATCCGGCTGGTTCGCGACATCGACTACGTCGACTTCCGGCCGACCGACACCGTCGCGCAGACCTCCAACATCTCCTTCGACGCGGCGACATTCGAGGTGTGGGGGGCGCTGCTCAACGGCGCCCGCCTGGTGGGAGTGTCCGGGCCGGACGTCCTCGACCCGGCCCGGCTCGGCGAGCGGATCCGGGAACACGGGATGACCACCATGTTCCTCACCACCTCGCTCGCGATGCAGGTGCTCCGGGATCACCCGGAAGCGGTACGCCCGCTCCGGCACTTCGTCTTCGGCGGCGAGCAGCCCAACGTGCACGCGGTGCGATCCGCGCTGGCGCACGGCGCGCCGGAGAACCTCGTCAACGGGTACGGCCCCACCGAGACCACCACCTTCGCGGCGACCCACCGGTGCAACGAACTGCCCGCGGACGAGGTCCATGTGCCACTGGGCCGCCCCATTCGGGACGTGCGGCTGTACGTGCTGGACAGCTACCTCCAACCGGTCGCTCCCGGCCTGGTCGGTGAGCTGTTCGTCGGCGGCGACGGCGTCGCCCGCGGCTACGTCGGCAGACCGGCGCTCACCGCCGAACGGTTCATCCCGGACCACCTGGGTGACGAGCCCGGACGCCGCCTCTACCGCACCGGGGACCTGGCCCGGTACCGCCCGGACGGCACGGTGGAGTTTCTCGGCCGCTCGGACCGCCAGATCAAGATCCACGGTTTCCGGATCGAACCCGGCGAGATCGAGGATGTCCTGGACCGGTCCGGCCTGGTCCGCGCCGCGACGGTACAGCCCCGGCCGGACGCCACCGGGCAGGTCCGGCTGGTCGGCTACGCGGTCCCGGCCGGCCCGGAGGTCGATGAGACCGCCATCCGCGCCCACCTGCGGGACCGGCTGCCGAGCCACCTGGTGCCGACGTGGCTCGTGCTGCTGCCGGCCCTGCCGCTGACCGGCAACGGCAAGCTGGACGTCGCCGCCTTGCCGGACCCGGTCGATCTGCTCACGCCGGCGGCCGGCGGTGCCGCGCCGACCACCCCGACCGAGCAGGCGGTGGCGCAGGTCTGGCAACGGGTTTTGAACGTCACGCGGGTGACCCGCTCCGACGACTTCTTCCGGCTCGGCGGTCACTCGCTGAACGTCCTGGCGGCGGTGGCGGGCACGGGCGGCGCCCTCGGCGTCGAGGTACCGCTGCGGCTGCTCTTCGCGCATCCGACGCTTGCCGGCTTCGCCGCCGCGGTCGACGCCGTCGCCGCCGCGCCGCCCGGCGAGGCGGCGGGTGGCACCGGCGCCCCTTCCGGCGGCACCGACACGGACCCGGCGGACCGACGGGACGTGCGCGACCTGCTCGACGCCGTCGAGGCGATGTCCGACGACGACGTCGCCACCCTGATCCGGGAAAGGGGCTAGACCGGATGAACGCCGACATCCTGCGACGACTGCACGGGCTCGACGCGCGACGGCGCGCGGCGATGGCCGCCGTTCTGGCCGAACGCGGCGCCGACTACGACGCGCACCCGCTCTCCTCCGCCCAGCGCCGGCTGTGGCTGCTGGCCGAGATGTACCCCGCCTCGGCGGCCTACAACGTGCCGTACGCCTTCCGGCTCAGCGGGGCGGTGGATCCCGCGGCGCTCGACGCGGCTCTGGCGGACGTCATCCACCGGCACGCGGCGCTGCGTACGCTGTTCCTCTCCCTCGACGGCGAGCCCTGGCAGATCGTGCTCGACGCGCCGGTCGGGACGCTGCGGGTGGAGGAGCACCCGGGCGTCGCCTCCCACGAGCGGTCCGCCTTCGCCGCCGAGCAGGCGGCCATCGAGGCGGCGCTGCCGTTCGATCTGTCCACCGGCCCGCTGCTGCGCGCCCGGCTGCTGCGGTTCGACGCGACCGACGCGGTCTTCCTGCTCACCCTGCACCACATCGTCTGCGACGGCTGGAGCATGGGGATCGTCTTCGAGGAACTCGAGCAGTGCTACGCGGCACGGCTGGCCGGCGCGGGGCCGGCGGAACTGCCGGTGCCCGCGGTCCGTTACCCGGACCACGCGCGGTCGACCGCGACGCGGTTCGACCCGGACCGCCGGGCGAAGCTCCTGGCGCACTGGACGGCCGAACTCAGCGGCGCGCCGACCCTGCTGGAACTGCCGACGGACTGGCCCCGGCCAGCGGTGCCGTCGACGACCGGCGGCATGGAGTGGTTCGACTGGCCGGCCGAGATCGCCACCGCCGTGCGGACGTACGCGCGGCAGACGGGCACCACCCCGTTCGTCGTGCTGCTCGCGGCGTTCATGACGCTGCTGCGTCGCTACACCGGCCAGGACGACATCGTCATCGGCAGCCCGGTCGCCGGCCGGGACCGGGCCGACCTGGAACGGGTCGTGGGCTTGTTCATCAACATGCTCGCGCTGCGCGGCACCTTCGCGCCGGACACCACCTTCCGGTCGCTGACCGAGCAGATGCGCGAGCGGGTGCGAACCGCACAGATCCATCAGGACCTGCCGCTGGAACTGCTCGTCGACGCCCTCGGCCTGGAGCGCGACACCGCGCACCACCCGCTGTTCCAGGTGATGTGCGTGGTCCAGGACGCCGACGCCGCGCGGCTGCGGCTGGCCGGTCTGCGGATCGATGCGATCCGCAGCCACAGCGGCACCACCAAGTTCGACCTCGCGCTCGCCTGCACGGTACGGGAGGACGGCCTCCACGGCACCCTGGAGTACGACGACGGGCTCTTCGATCCGGAGACCGTCCGAGCCTTCCTCAGCCACCTGCGGTCCCTGCTCGCCGCGGCGCTGCGCGACCCGGACCGGCCGGTCGGCCGGCTGGCCGTCGTCAGCGCCGACGAGGAACGCCGGCTGCTGCGTGACGGCAACCGCACCGCCAGGTCGATCTTCGAGGACTGGACCGCGCCGGGCGGGGCGCGGCCCGGCCGCGAGCCGCTCGGGCACCGGCTGGTGGAACGCCAGGTGGACGCCACTCCGGACGCCGTCGCGGTCTCCGACGGCCGGCAGCGGCTCACCTACCGGCAGCTGGACCAGCGGGCCAACCGGCTGGCGCACGTGCTCGCCGCCCGCGGTGTCGGGCCGGACCGGGTGGTCGGCATCTGTCTCGACCGCGGGGTGGACGTCGCCGTCTGCGCGCTCGCGGTGTGGAAGGCCGGCGGCGCCTACCTTCCGCTCGACCTCGGCAACCCGCCCGAGCGGATCCGACACATGCTCGACGACGCAGGCGTCGACCTCGTCCTGACCAGCACCGGCGTGCGGGACCGGCTTCCGGCGCACATCCCCACGCTCTGTCCCGACGCCGCACCGGAACTCGCCGACGCCCCCGAACACCGGCCACCGGTCGACGTGGACCCGCGCAACCTCGCGTACGTCATCTACACCTCCGGCTCGACCGGCCTGCCGAAGGGGGTCATGGTCCCCCACCTGGGGATGTGCAACTTCGGCCGCACGATGGCCGGCATCACGGTCGCCGGGCCCGGCGACCGGATCCTGCAGTTCAGCTCCATCGGCTTCGACGCCTCGCTGTTCGACCTGCTGGTGTCCCTGACCACGGGCGCGGAACTGGTGTTCGCGCCGCGCGCGGCGCTGCAGCCCGGCGCGGACCTCGCCCACACCATCACCGAGAAGGGCATCACCATCATCACCCTGCCGGCCACCGTGACCGCGTTGATGCGCCCGGAGCAGGTCCCGCGGTTGCGGACCGTCGTGCTCGGCGGCGAGGTGTGCCCGCCGGACCTCGCCACCACCTGGGCGGCGGAGCGGATCCTGTTCAACGCGTACGGGCCGACCGAGGCCTCCGTGGCCACCACGATGGCCCGGTGCGCCGGTGGCGAGCAACGCGTACCGATCGGTGAGCCGTTCCCCGACGTCGACGTCTACGTCCTCGACGAGCTGATGCAGCCGGTGCCGCGGGGCGTGACGGGAGAGCTGTACATCGGCGGCATCGGTCTGGCCCGCGGCTACCTGCGCCGGCCCGCCCTGACCGCCGAGCGGTTCGTGCCGGACCCGTTCGGCGACCGGCCGGGCCAGCGGCTGTACCGCACCGGTGACCTGGTGCGGTACCGGCGCGACGGGCAGCTGGAGTACCTCAGCCGCGCCGACGGGCAGGTGAAGATCCGCGGCCTGCGGATCGAACTCGGTGAGATCCAGGCGGTGCTGGCCCGGCAACCGGGCGTACGCACCAGCATCGTCGGCACCTTCACCGAAGGTCCCGGTGACGTGCGGTTGGCCGCGTACCTGGTGCCGGAGCCGGGTTGCTCGCCCGAGCCGGCGGCACTGCGCCGCGAACTGCGCCGGGTGCTGCCCGAGTACATGGTGCCGGCCCGCTTCGTCACCGTCCCGGCGGTACCGCACACCCCGAACGGCAAGGCCGACCACGCCGCGCTGCTGCGGCTGCTGCGGGCCGACCCGGCCGGGTCGGCGGACCGGCCACAGACCGTGCCGCCACGAGGCGACCTGGAACGACGCGTCGCCGCGGTGTGGGCGGAGGTACTCGGGGTGGACCAGGTCGGCTGCTTCGACAACTTCTTCGACCTGGGCGGCAACTCGCTGCTCATCAGTCGCGTCCGGGTCCGCCTGGAGGACGAGTTGGGACGTCCGGTGCCCACCATCACGCTGTTCCGGCATCCGACCGTTGCCGACCTCGCCGCCGACCTCGCATCTTCCGCCGGCACGGACGGAGGCGGCGGCAACGGGTCCGGCGGCCCGGTCGCGCCGCCCGTGCGGGACGGCGGGCCGGCCTCGACCGGTGCCCGGATGCGGGGACGACAAGCCCTGCTCGATCGGTCCCGGAGGGTGTCGGGCCAGCACGACCGGAGGGCCGGCGATGCGTGACGACACGGGCTTCGTGGCGGAGCAGCCCGGACCCCGGCCGACGCCACCGGCGGCCGAGCTGTCCGGGCTGGAAATCGCGGTGGTCGGCATGGCGATCCGCGCCCCGGGAGCGGACGACCTCGACGCGTACGCGGAACTGGTGCGCACCGGCACCTCGGCGGTGCGGAGGTTCACCGCGGCGGAACTCGCCGCCGCCGGGGTGCCGGCCGACGAGGCGGCCCACCCCGACCACGTCGCCGCCGGCGGCGTACTGGCGGACGCGGAATGCTTCGACGCCGCCCTGTTCGGCTACTCCCCCCGCGACGCGTCCATCCTGGACCCGCAGCAGCGGGTCTTCCTCGAATGCGCCTGGCACGCCCTGGAGCACGCGGGGCACGCCGGTTCCGGCGGCGAGCGTCTGGTCGGTGTGTACGCCGCCGCGAGCATGAGCAGCTACCTGCTGCGGCACCTGCTGCCGAATCCCGCCGTGACCGCCGACGTCAGTGTCGACGAGTTGGTGCTCGCCAACGACAAGGACACCCTCGCCGCCCGGGTGGCGTACCACCTGGACCTGCGCGGGCCGGCGGTCAGCGTGCAGACGGCCTGCTCGAGTTCCCTGGTCGCCATCCACCTGGCCGGTCAGGCGCTCCTGGCCCGCGACTGCGACCTCGCGCTGGCCGGTGGGGTCTCCGTCCGGTTGCCGCAGACAGCCGGCTACCGGTACGTGCCCGGTGGGGTGCTGGCGCCGGACGGGGTGTGCCGCCCGTTCGACGAGGCGGCCGCCGGCACCGTCGGTGGCAACGGGGTCGGCGTCGTCGTGCTGCGCCGGCTCGTCGACGCGCTGGCGGACGGGGACACCGTGCACGCGGTGATCCGGGGCAGTGCCGTCACCAGCGACGGCGCGGCGCGGGTCGGGTTCACCGCACCGGGGGTGGCCGGGCAGGTCGCCGTGGTGCGCGGAGCGCACGAAGCGGCGGAGGTGGCTCCGGCGACCATCGGCTACGTCGAGGCGCACGGAACGGGGACGCCGCTCGGCGATCCGATCGAGGTCGCGGCGCTGACCGAGGCGTTCCGGGCCGGCGCGCCCCAGGGCACCGGCTGGTGCGCGCTCGGCTCGGTGAAAGCCGTGATCGGGCATCTGGACGTCGCGGCCGGCGTCGCGGGTTTCATCCGGGCCGTGCTCGCGGTCCGGGACGGCTGGATCCCGCCGAACCCGCACCTGGGAACCCCGAGTCCCGCCCTGGAGCTGGCCCGGTCACCGTTCCGCCTGCCGGTGCGCCCGGAGCTCTGGCCGGACGACCGCCACCCGCGGCGGGCCGGCGTCAGCTCCTTCGGAATGGGCGGCACCAACGCCCACATCGTCATCGAGCAGCCCCCCGCGGCGACCGGGCGTACGCCCGCGGCGCGCCCGCACGAGGCGCTGCTGCTGTCCGCCGCTTCCGCGTCGGCCCTCGACGCGCACCGGCAGCGGTTGGCGGACTTCCTGGCCGCCCGGCCCGGCCTCGCCCTCGGGGACGTCGCCTACACCCTGCACACCGGACGGCGTGCGCTTGCCCACCGGATGGCGGTGGTCTGCGCCGACCCGGCCGACGCCGCCGGCGCACTGGCCGCCGAGGCGCCGGCGGCTCGTGACACGGTGACCGGCGGCGCGCCCGAGGTGGTCTTCCTCTTCCCGGGGCAGGGTGCCCAACATGCCGGCATGGGTGCCGGGCTGTACCGCCACGAACCCCGCTTCCGCAGCGAGTTCGACAGGTGCGCCGAACTGCTCCGGCCGCACCTGGACAGCGATCCACGCACCCTGCTCGGCTTCGACCGGCCGGCGGACGAGGCCGGCGGCGGGAGGCACCTGCTGACCCAGACCCGCTACGCGCAGCCGCTGCTGTTCTGCGTCGAGTACGCGCTCGCCCGGTGGTGGCGCGCGCGGGGCGTGTCGGCCCGCACCATGCTCGGGCACAGCGTCGGGGCGTACGTCGCCGCGTGCCTGGCCGGCACCATGCGGCTCGCCGACGCGCTCGCCGCCGTCGCCGCCCGCGGCCGGTTGATGCAGGGGCTGCCGGCCGGAGCGATGCTCTCGGTGACGCTGCCGGCCGACGACGCCCGGGACCTGGCCGACCTCGTTGCCCGCCGGCAGGGCCTGGTGGGCCAGCTCGCGCTCGCCGCCGCGAACGCGCCCGACCTCAGCGTGCTGTCCGGCCCGGTGCGGGCCGTGGACGCGCTCGCCGCCGAGCTGGCGGCCCGCTCGATCCCCCACCGGCGGCTGCGCACCTCGCACGCGTTCCACTCGCCGATGATGGACCCGATCCTCGACGAGTTCGGCGAGGTCATGTCCGGTTTCACCCTTCGACCTCCGGACCTGCCGTTCATCTCCGACCTGACCGGCGAGCCCATCACGCCCGCCGAGGCGACCGATCCCGACTACTGGGTCCGCCACCTGCGGGAGCCGGTGCGGTTCTCGGACGGGCTGCGCACCGTGCTCGCCACCGGGCACCAGGTACTGCTTGAGGTCGGTCCCGGCACCGTGCTCACCACCCTGGCGCGTCGGCAGGACCTCGCGTCCGGCGGGCACGTCGCGGTCAACTCGCTCCCCCACCCGGACTCGGCGACGCCGGAGACCGCCGCGATCCTCGCCGCGGTCGGCCGTTGCTGGACCGCCGGCGTTCCGGTCGCGCCGGTCGACGCCGCCGACGGCGCCCGACGCCGGGTGCCCCTGCCGGGTTACCCGTTCGCCCGGCAACGCCACTGGGTGGTGGCGCCGGCCGGCGACGGCGGCACCGTGGTCGCCCCCGCCGCGGACGGTGCGGAGCGGGGCGCGGCCCCCGGCTGGCTGACGTCCCCGCAGACCGACGCCCCCGCCGCGGCGGAACCCGACCACGCCGGCGGGGACGGGTACCCGGAGGAGGAACTGGTCGCCGCCGTCTGGCGCCAGATGCTCGGCGTCGACGCGGTCGGCCGGCACGACAACTTCTTCGAGCTGGGCGGCCATTCGCTGCTCGCCACCCAGGTCCTGGCCCGGATCCGGCAGGCCACCGGCGTGGACCTGCCGACCGGTGTGATCTTCACCTGCCCGACCGTCGGTGAACTCGCCGCCGAGGTGCGCCGGCTGGCCGCAGCGCCGGAGGAGGACGACGAGGACCTCGCCGCGCTGCTTGCCGAACTCGGCGAGTTCTCGCCGGAGGCCCAGGCGGCCGAACTCGAACTCATCCGCAAGGCGCGAGGGGAGCATCCGGCGTGAGCACCGACCTCATGCGACAGCTCGGCGAGCTCACCGCCGACGAGCGGCGGCTGCTGTTGAGGCGGCTGCGCCAGGGCCGCGATGGCGGCGGCGACCGGCCGGGCACATCGGCCGACGGCAGCCGGTCGCTGGCGTCGGCGCAGGAGCGGCTCTGGTTCCTCGACCAGCTCGATCCGGGCGACCCGGTGTACGCGATCCCCTTCGCGCTGCGGATCACGGGCCCGCTGGATCCGGACGCGCTGCGGGACGCCGTCAACCAGGTCGTCGACCGTCACGACGCGCTCCGGACGACGTTCCGGGCGGTGGCCGGACAGCCCCGGCAGGTCGTGCACGACCGGTTGCCGATCCCCGTGCCCCGCACCGATCTGCGGCAACTCGCCGAGCCGGACCGGACGGCGCGGACCCGCGAACTCGTCGCGCAGCACTGCCGGCACCGGTTCGTCCTCACCGAAGGGCCGCTGCTGGCGGCCCGGCTGCTCACCCTCGCCGATGACGACCACCTGCTGCTGGTGACCGTCCACCACATCGTCTTCGACGGCTGGTCCACCGCGATCTTCACCGCCGACCTGGCGGCCTGCTACGCCGCCGCAACCGCCGGGCGGGCGGCCGAGCTGCCACCCCTACCGGTCCGCTACGCCGACTGGGCCGACCGGGAACGCCGGCTGGTCGACGGCCCGGCCGTCGCCGACCAGCTCGACTGGTGGCGTGACCGGCTCTCGGGCGCACCGGCGCTGTCGACGTTCGCCGCCGACCGGCCCCGCGGCGCCGCGGCCGTGGATGACGTCCCGGACGGTGACGGTGGCCCGCCGCCCGGCAGCCCCAGCGACACGAGCGGCCACGGCCAGCGGCCGGTCCACTTCCCCGCCGGGCTGGCCGCCCGGCTCGGCGCCCTCGCCCGCCAGCACGGGACCACCGTGAACACCGTCCTGCTGTCCGGCTTGGCCGCGCTGCTGTACCGGCACACCGGGCAACCGGACATCCTCCTCGGCACCCCGGTGGCCGGCCGCACCACGGCCGAGGTCGAGCCGATGATCGGCTGCTTCGCCAACACCGTCGTGCTCCGGATCGACCTGACCGGTGACCCCGACGTCGGCGAACTGATCAGACGCACCCATCGCACCGTCGGTGACGCGTACGCCCGCCAGGATGTGCCCTACGTCCGAGTGGTCGAGGCGGTCGCGCCCCCACGGGATCCCGGGCACAACCCGCTGTTCCAGATCATGTTCAGCGTGACCGCGCTCGGCGAGGAGTCGCACCGGGCCGGGCCGGTCACCATGCGGCCCGAGCCGGTGGAGGGCTTCGCCACCGACTTCGACCTCTTCTTCGCGCTCACCGACGGCGCCGACGGCATCGCCGGGACCGCCGGCTACGACGCCAGGCTGTTCCTGCCCGGCACGGTCGACACGATCGTGGCGAGGCTGGCCGCCGTCCTCACCGACTTCGCCGAGCACCCGGAGCTCACGCTCGACCGGCTCCCGAGCCTGCGCCGGCGCCGGATCACCGTCGCCGCTTCCTTCACCGGCGAACCGGTCCGCGCGCCGCTGCGGTTCTGGTGCGACTTCCTGCGGGTGCCGGCCGAGATCGGACTGAAGCAGTACGGCGAGGTTCTTCCGCACCTGCTCGCCGGCGACGCCGCCCCCGACGGGACGGTGTGCCTGCTGCGGTGGGAGGACTGGTTGCGGCACGGCGACGAGGTCGCCCCGCAGCCGGCGACGGAGCTGCTCGACCGGGTCGTCGCCGACCTCGGGACGGCGCTCGCGGCGCTGCGCGGCCGGACCGCCGCACCGGTGCTGGTCGGGCTCTGCCCGCCCTCCGCGGCGTACGCCGGGCAGCCCTGGACCCGGCTGTTCGCCCGACTCGACGACGAACTCGCGCGGATCTGCCGGCAGCTACCCGATGTCACGTTCCTTCCGCCCGCCGCGTGGAGCGGCCGCTATCCGGTCGCCGCGATCCACGACCCGCAGGGCGACAAGCTGGGACAGGTCCCGTACACCGCGGACTTCTTCGCCGCGATCGGCACGGTGGTCGCCCGCGAGCTCGCGCGGTGCTGGACCCCACCGCTGGCGGGGGTCGTCGTCCAGGACGGTGCCGTGCCAGCGGCGGAGCTGAGCCGGCTCCGCGACCGGCAGGCTCGCCACGGCCGTTCCGTGGTCGCCGCCACCGGCGCCGACGGTGTCGCCGAGGCGGTCGCTGCCCGGGTCGCCGCGGGCGACGATCCCGCCGCTCTGCTGGTGCTCGCCCAGGATCGGGCGACCGCCCGGCAGGTGGCCGCCCGGTTCCCGACGGCCCTTGTGGTCGCGGTCCCGGCCGGCAACGCCAGCCGCTTCCTCGCCGGGCTGTGGCCGCTGGACGGGCCGGCCGGCGAGACCACTCCCGGACCGGCGGCCGCGCTTGACGCGGGCAGGCTGGAGTACCTGGCCGCACGGCTCGACGACGCCGCCAGGGTGGCCGGCCGGTGTCGACCCGCCGCCCGGTCGCCGCGCGACACCGCCGAGCCGCCGGTCGCCGCCCGGACCGCCACCGAGCGGCGGCTGGCCGCGCTCTGGTCCCAGGTGTTGCCCGGCGCCACCGCCGGCGTACACGACGATTTCTTCGCCGCCGGCGGTCATTCACTGCTCGCCGTCGGGCTGCTGTCGGCGGTGCAGACCGAGTTCGGCCGCCAGGTGGCGCTGCCGGCCTTCTTCGCCGGCCCGACGATCGCTCAGCTCGCCGAGGTGCTCGACGGCGGCGGTGAGACGCTGGAGCCGATCCCGGTGCTGCCGCGCGGTGGCGACCTGGTGCCGTCGTCCACGCAGCGCCGGCTCTGGGCCGTCGCCCAGCTCGGCGACGACCCCACCCGGCACAACATCACCTTCGCCGCCGTCCTGCGTGGCCGGCTCGACGAGGAGATGCTGCGTCGGGCCGTCGACACCGTCGTGGCTCGTCACGAGATCCTCCGGGTGACCTTCGGTGACCGCGACGGCTCACCGGTGCTGATCGTCCACGACCGGGTCGACTGCTGGCTGCCGACGGTCGACCTCCGCGACGGGCACGGTTCGCAGCGGGACCGGGCGGTCCGGGCGCAGCTCGACGGGTTCGTGGGCCACCGGTTCGACCTGGCTGCCGGGCCGCTGCTGCTGTGCCGGCTGGTCCGCACCGCGGCGGACGAGCACTGGCTGCTGGTCGGCATCCACCACATCGTCTCCGACCACTGGTCCTGGGGCATCTTCCTGCGTGAGCTGGCCACCTGCTACGCGGCCGAGGTCGCACCGCAGGCGGGCGCCGCGGACGCTCTCGCCCCGTTGCCGGCGCAGTTCGCCGACGTGGCGGCCTGGCGGGACGGGCGCGAGCGACAGGCATTCGACCGGTACGCCGACTACTGGCGGAACCGGCTCGCCGGCGCTCCGGCGACCCTGACCCTGCCGACCGACCGGCCCCGCCCCGCCGTCCGGTCCGACCGGTCCGCCAGGGCGGTGCGAACCTTCGACGTCGCGATCGGGACCGGCCTGCGGGCGCTCGTCGCCCAGGAGGGCGCCACCCTGTTCCACGCGGCGCTTGCCGGGTTCGCGGCGCTGCTGGCGGAGCGGGCGGGACAGGCGGAGGTGGTCTTCGGTACGCCGGTCTCCGGCCGCGACCGCCCCGAGCTCGACGACCTCATCGGCTACTTCGCGGATCTGCTGCCGATCCGGGTCGACCTGGCCGGCCGACCCACCTTCCGCGAGCTGGTACGCCGGGTACGAGCTGTCGTGCTCGACGCCTACGCCCACGAGTTGCCGTTCGCGGCGATCGTCGACGCGGTCCGTCCGCCCCGGAACGCCGCTCACCACCCGGTCTTCCAGTGCCTGTTCAACGTGGTGGACGCCCCCGACTCGGAGCTGACGCTGCCCGGGCTCACCGTGCAGCCGGTGGACGTCCCGCCGACCGGCATCGATTTCGACCTCTTCCTCACCCTCTCCTGGCGCGCGGGCGAGCCGGGGGCCCCGCAGCAGCTGCACGCGACCCTCGACCACCGGACCGACATCTTCGATCCGGGCACGGCCGACCGGCTCCTGGGCGACCTGGCGGAGCTGCTCGCCGCCGCGCTCGCCGATCCGGACCGGCCGGCGGCCGTCGCCGGTGGGTCCGGGCCACCGGAGCGCGCCCGGTCACCGCAGGACCACCCCGTACCCCCGGCGGACGCGCCGGTGCGTGACGCTCGACCGAGGGTGACCGTCGCCGCCTCGTTCACCGCGGACCCGCTACGGGACGCGGCCCGCCACTGGCTCGGCCGGTTGGATCCGCCCGCCGAGCTCGAGTTCGGACCGTACGCCCAGGTGTTCCAGCAGCTCCTCGACCCGGAGGCGGCGCTCGGCCGGAACCCGGATGGGGTCAACGTGCTGGCCGTCCGGTGGGAGGACTGGCTGCGGGGACGGCCGACCGACGCGCCGGGCGACCTGCCGGCCGCGGCCAACACCCTGGAGACGCAGCTGTACGAGCTCGCCGGCGCGGTGGGCGCCTTCCGCGACCGCACCGAGGCGCCGCTGACCGTCCTGCTCTGCCCCGCGTCCGCCCGGTTCCGGGTTCCGCCGTGGTCGGGGCTGCTCACCGCGATGGACCGGCGGCTCGCCACCCTGCTGTCCCGACACCCTCGGGTGCGGGTCCTGCGGGTGGCCGCCGAGTTCCGGCGGTACGCGGTGGAGGTGGCCGATGATCCGGTCGGCGAGCAGTGGGGCCACCTCCCGTACACGCCGGAGGCCTTCGCGGTCCTCGGCACGGTGGTCGCCCGCGAGGCCTACCAGTGGTGGGACCGGCCCACCCCGCAGTGGCCGGCCGACGCGGCGGCCGCCGTACGGGCCAGCTCGGCCGGCGCCTCGGCGGGCGGGTCGCCGAACGGGCGCCCCGGCACCCACCAGGCCCCGCGCGACGAGCGGGAACGGTCGCTGGCCGCCATCTACGCCGAGCTGCTACAGGTCGAACAGGTCGGGATCACCGACTCGTTCTGGGACCTGGGCGGTGACTCGATGGTGGCCATCCAGGTCGTGTCACTGGCGGCCCGGGCGGGGATCACGATCACACCACGCCAGATCCTCAGCCATCCCACCGTCGCCGAACTGGCGGCCCTCGCCGATCCGGCCGCGCGGCCCGCGCCGTCGCGGCCGGGCGGACCCCCGGCCGGCGAGCTGCCACTGACCCCACCCCAGCACTGGTTCTTCGCCGAGTTGGCCCCGGGACTGGGCAACGTCGCGCACTTCAACCACCCGTACGACCTGACGCTGCGCCGGCCGGTCGAGCCGGCGCACCTGCGCGCCGCGCTGGCGGCTGTGGTCCGACGGCACGACGCGTTGCGGGCCCGGTTCCGGTACGACGGGACGTCCTGGCGGCAGGGGTACGGCCCGGCGGCGGAGAGCGTCGCGTTCGACAGCCACGACCTGACCGGTCTGTCGCCGGTCGAGCGCGCCGCCGCGATCGACCGCATCGCCACCGACTGCCAGTCCGGCCTGGACCTGGCCGACGGTCCGCTGGTCCGCGCCGCGCACTTCCGCCTCGGCGGGGACGAGCCGGACCGGCTGCTCGTGGTCAACCACCACCTGGTTGTCGACGCCATGTCGCGGGGCGTGCTTCTCACCGACCTGCAGTCGGCGTGCGAGCACCTGGCGGCCGGGAGGGAACCGGACCTGCCTCCGGTCGGTACGACCTACCTGGAGTGGGCCGAACGGCTGGCCGGGTACGCGGATGACCCCGCGGTGACCGGGCAGCTCGACTTCTGGCTCGGCCAGGACGCCGAAGCCGCCGCCCGGCTGCCCGTCGACCATCCTGACGGGGTCACCACCTTCGCCAGCAGCCGCACCCTGCACGCGGACCTGGACGAGGAGGAGACGGTCCGGCTGCGGCAGGTCGCCCGCCGCCTGGGCGGCAAGCTCGGTGACCTCCTCGCCGCGGTCACCGCGTGCGTGCTCGCCGACTGGACCGGCGACGCCGGCTGCGCGCTGGCCATGGCGGCCCACGGCCGCGCCGACCTGTTCGACGACGTCGACCTGACCCGCACGGTCGGCTGGTTCCAGGTCTACTACCCGCTGCGCCTCGACGTGCCCCGGACCCGGAACGCGGCCCGGCTGCCCGCCGTGCTCCGGCAGCTCGCCGCGGTGCCCGGCAACGGAGTCGGCCACGGGCTGCTGCGCTACTGCCACCCCGACGCCGGCCTGCGGGCGCGGCTCGCCGCGCTGCGGCCGCCCCAGGTCACCTTCAACTACATGGGCGATTTCAGCTTCGCCGGCACCCCCACCGGCACCGATCTCTTCGACGTGCCCGACGACCCGGCCGGGCCGGCCCAGGATACCGGTGGACGGTGGCCGTACCTGATAGATGTAGTGCCATCCATCGTTGATCGCAGGCTCGGCGTCGACGTCAACTACAGCGCGAACGTACACCGCCGGGAAACGATCGAACGGCTACTCGCCCGCCTCGTCGAGGCGATCAGGGATCTCAGCCGGGCGGACCACCTCGCCGTCGAGGCGGATCGGGAAGGACAGTGCACGACATGACAGTCAAGCGGCCGGCAGGCTTCGCCGCGTTCACCATCCTCTGGGCGGGACAACTGGTGTCCACCCTCGGCACCCGGATGACGAACTTCGCGCTCAGCATCTGGATCTGGCAGGAGACCGGGCGTGCCTCCGACCTGGCACTCATGACGTTCTGCGCGTTCGCGTCGACCGTCCTGTTCAGCCCGATCGCCGGCGCTCTCATCGACCGGTGGCGGCGGCGGCTCACGATCGCGCTCAGCGATGCCGGCGCGGCGGTCTTCACCCTGCTGCTGCTGGTGCTCTTCCTCGCCGACGCGGTGCAGGTGTGGCACCTGTACCTGGTGAACCTGGCGACCGGGGCGTTCCTGGCGTTCCAGGTTCCGACCTACTCGGCCACGGTCGCGCTGATGATGGAGAAGCAGCACTACCCGCGGGCGAACGCCATGCTGTCGCTGGCCCGCTCGGTGCCGGGAATCTTCGCTCCGGCCGCCGCCGCGGCGGTCCTGGCCGCCGGCAGCGTCGAGACGGTGCTGCTCATCGACGTCCTGTCCTGTGCGGTCGCACTGGTCACTGTGGTTCTCGTGGCGATCCCCCAGCCGCCCCGGCAGGAGAAGCACCTCCGGGTCGGCATCTGGCGCGACTCGCTGCACGGCTTCGGGTACATCCGCCGCCGACCCAGCCTGCTGGCGCTACAGGGCATCCTCTTCTCGATCGGGCTCTTCGCGGCGATGGGGTGGATCCTGCTCACACCGATGGTCCTGGCCCGCACCGACAACAACGAATCGGCGGTGGCCACGGTCCTCTCGATCGGCGCCGTCGGCGGTGTCGTCGGCGCCACCGTGCTCGGCGTGCTCAAACCCACCCGCCGCAAGATGCTGCGACTGCTCACCGCGATCATCGTCTTCAGCCTGCTGGGCCGGGTCCTGCTCGGAACCGGCGACTCCCTCGTGATCTGGGCGTTCGCCTGGAGCTGCGCCTGGTTCTGCATCCCGTTCATCGACGGGTACGGCGAGTCGATCTGGCAGGAGAAGGTCTCCCCGACGGAGCAGGGCCGGGTGTTCGCGACCCGGCAGCTCATCGACAACCTCGCGGTGCCGATCGCTCTCGGCGTCGCCGGTCCGCTCGCGGACTTCGTCCTCGAACCCGCGATGGCGGAGGGCGGGAGCCTCGCCACGGTCTTCGGCGGCCTGGTCGGCACCGGGCCCGGAGCCGGGATGGCGTTGATCTTCTTCGTCACCGGACTGCTCGGCGTGGGGGTCGCGATCGCCGGATTCGCGGTACGCCGGGTCCGTGACGTGGAGAGCCTGGTCCCCGATCACGACGCGCCCGAGCCCACCGAACCGGTCCCGGCCGGCCCGGGGCCGGACGAGCCGACCCTCGACGATCCGGTCGAGGGCGACCCGGCGGCGCGGCCCGCCCGCTCCGCGGCCCTGGACTGACCGCTCGATGGTCCGTCCGATCGACGGAAACCACGATCCACCCGCCACGACACAGGAAGGCACGCACCGTGACCGAAGGCGAGATGACCTACCAGGTCGTACGCAACGACGAGGAGCAGTACTCGATCTGGCCGGAGCACAAGGAGCTGCCGGCCGGCTGGACGCCGGACGGAGTCACCGGCTCGAAGGAGGAGTGTCTCGCCCACATCGACGAGGTGTGGACGGACATGCGGCCGCGGAGCCTGCGGGAGTGGATGGCGTCATGAGCCAACCGCCGTTCGCCGAACTGCTCGCAGACCTGTTCGGTGTCGAACCCGCCGAGGTGGTCGACGACGCCGGCCCGACGACCATCGGCGCCTGGACCAGCATGCGGCACATCCAGCTCGTCGTGACGCTGGAGGAGGTCTACGGCGTCGCCTTCTCCGCGGATGAGATCAAGTCGTTCCGGTCGGTCGGCGACGTACGCCAGGCCCTCACCGGCCGGGGCGTCGCGGTCTGACCCCGCGCTTCGCACTCGGGCCCCTCACGAGAAAGGTCCACCTTCCATGGACGTCATCAGCGGATGGCGCGCCGCGCCCGGCGGGCTTCCAGCCCCAACGCCGGCCGCCGCCGACCCGACGGAGCTGTCCGCCCTGGCCGACGCCGACCTCGAACTGCTCCTGACCATCAGGCACTTCGAGCTCAGCCTGCTCGACCTGTTCGGCCGGGGGCAGCTCAACGGCACCACGCACACCTGTCTGGGGCAGGAGTATGTGCCGGTCGCCCTGCGGCCGCTGATCGGCGAGGGGGACCACATCTTCAGCAACCACCGTGGGCACGGCCACTACCTGGCCCGGTTCGCCGACCCGGCCGGGCTGCTCGCGGAAATCATGGGACGTCAGGGCGCCGTCTGTCACGGCGTCGGCGGAAGCCAGCACATTCTCCGGGACGGCTATCTCTCCACCGGAGTGCAGGGCGAGAGCCTGCCGGTGGCGGTCGGGGTGGCCCTGCACCTCAAGCGGGCCGGGCAGGGCCGGCTCGCCGCCGTCTACATCGGTGACGGCACGTGGGGAGAGGGGGCCGTCTACGAGGCGCTCAACGTCGCGGCGCTGTGGAACCTGCCGGTACTGGTGCTTGTCGAGCACAACGGAATCGCCCAGTCCACCGCGACCGAACACCAGATGGCCGGGACCATCGCGGATCGGGCGGCGGCGTTCGGGATCCGGCACCGGCTCGTCACCAGCACCGACGTCAACGTCATCCGGGCGGAGCTGGCGCCGCGGGTGACCGAGGTCCGGCTCACCGGCCGTCCCCTCGTCGTGGAGTTCGTCACGCGCCGGGTCGGCCCGCACAGCAAGGGCGACGACACCCGCAGCCCGGAGGAGCTCCGGGCGATCGAGGGGCAGGACTGGTACCGGCGGTACGCCCGGCACCATCCGGCGCAGTTCCAGCGGCTCGACCTGGCCGTGCGGGAGCAGCTCGCCGACGTGGTCCGGGAGGTCACCGCCCGTCCGCTGAGCACCTGGACGGAGGCGTGATGCGGGTCGTCGAGAACCTCAACCAGGCCCTCCGCGGGCTGCTGGACGAGGATCCATCGTTGTTCCTGCTGGGCGAGGACATCGTCGACCCGTACGGCGGCGCGTTCAAGGCCACCCGCGGGGCCTCCACCCGGCATCCGGATCGGGTCCTCGCCACCCCGATCAGCGAGGGCGGTATCACCGGGATCGCCGCCGGACTGGCGCTGGCGGGTGACCGGGCGATCGTGGAGATCATGTTCGGCGACTTCCTCGCGCTCTGCTTCGACCAGATCGTCAACTTCGCCAGCAAGTCGGTCACGATGTACGGCCGGCGGGTGCCGATGCGGCTGGTGGTCCGCTGCCCGGTCGGAGGAAACCGGGGCTACGGGCCGACGCACAGCCAGAGCCCGCAGAAGCACTTCGTCGGCGTACCCAACCTGGCCCTGTTCGAGATGACGCCGTTTCACGACAACACGGCGACCTTCAGCCGGATGCTCGACCGGGGCGAGCCGTGCATCCACTTCGAGGACAAGATCCTCTATACCCAGCGGATGTACCGGGGCGGCCGGGTCGACGGCCTGCTCCGGTACGACTTCGTCGGCGCGGACGGCGGCACCGCCCGGGTCCGGGTCGAGGATCCGGACGAGGCCGAGCAGGTGGTGATCGTGCCGGGTGGCCTGGCCAACCCGGTCCTGGCCGCGGTGCGATCGCTCTTCCTCGCGGAGGAACGGAGCTGCCTGGTCTACGTGCCGAGCCAGCTCTATCCGTTCGATCTCGACCCGCTGTTGCCGTCACTGCGTCGGGCCGGCCGGGTCGTCATCGTCGAGGAGGGCACGGCGGGCGGCACCTGGGGGGCCGACGTGGCCCAGCTCATCCACCAGAAACTCTGGCGCGACCTGCGCCGGCCCGTGCGGCTCGTGCACTCCGCGCCGTCGGTCGTACCCACCGCCCCGCACCTGGAGCGCGGTGTGCTCGTCCAGGAGTCGACCATCTACCAAGCCCTGCGGGAGACCGAGGATGCATGACCTCACCGTGCCCAAGCTGAACAACAACGACGACTCGTACGTGCTGGTGGACTGGTTGTTCCAGGACGGCGACCAGGTGCCCGACGGCGAGGCGGTGGCGGTCGTCGAGACCTCCAAGGCGGCGCAGGACCTGCTCTGCGACGCAGGGGGTACGCTGCACCGCCTGGTGGCGGAGAAGTCGGAGTGCCGGCCCGGGCAGACGATCGCCTGGCTCTTCGCCGACGAAGCCGAGCGTCAGCGCCACCTGGACGCCTCGGCCGCAGCCGCTGCGCCGGCCGACGGGGACGACCCCGAAGGGCTCGTCATCACCGCCACCGCCCGGCAGCTGATGGACGAGCACGGCATCTCCGACGAGGCGGTACGCGGTCTCGGTAAGGCGGTGGTCAAGCGCGCCGACATCGAACGCCTGATCAGCGCAGACCGGGGCGGCACGCCGCCCGGCCCGGCCGCCACCGGCCCGGCGGACAACGGTGGCCGGCGGCGAGCACTGGATCGGCGGCAGCGGGCGATCGCCGAGGTGGTCGCCGAGTCCGCCCGGACCATCCCGGCGGCGTTCACCGTCATCAAGGTCGACGTCGGGGAGGCGTTGGCGTTCGCCGCCCGGCGCACGGCCGACGGGCCGACGGCGATCGGCCTCGTGGAGCTCGTGGTCAAGGCCATCGCCCGGGCCCGGCCCGACTGTCCGGCCGCGTTCGCCCGGCTGGTCGACCCCGGCACGCTCGAACTCGCCGACGCCGCGCACGTCGGCGTCACCATCGACGTCGGCCGGGGCCTGTCGATTCCCGTCGTCCGGCACGCGGACGGCCGGAGCCTCGCCGACATCGCCGACACACTGATGGACCTGCGGATCCGGTCACTTCGGGACGACCTCCAGGAGAGCCACCTGGCGGACGGGGTGATCACCCTCTCGCTGAGCAACGACGAGGCGGTCGTGTTCACCCGGCCGATCGTCTTCCCGGGACAGACGTGCATGGTCTCGCTGGGCGGAGTGCTCGACGAGACAGTCCTCGACGCCACCACCAACGAGGCGCGTCCGCGGCGGGTGGTGCATCTCGGGCTCGCCTACGACCACCGGGTTCTCAACGGACGGGACGCCGTCGCCTTCCTGCAGGGGCTGCGCACCACCCTCGAATCGCCGCAGCGGCTCACCGGTCTGGACCTGACGCAGTGAGCACGGGCAGGTCGCTGCTGGCCGACCGGCTGCAGTGGAACCGGATGGTCCACCCGCCGGCCGTGCTGCGGGTCACGGCGCTGGCCAGCTACACCATCGATCCGCTGGTGCCCTACCTCGGACTCGGACTGCACCGGCTCGGGCTCCCCCCGGCCCTCACCGTCGGCCCGTTCAACCAGATCGTCCAGCAGTGTCTCGACGACACCGCCGAAACGGCCAGGTCCGCGCCCGACGTGCTTGTCGTGTCACCTCGCTTCGAGGAGTCGGGACCGGTGCCCGCACCGGACTCCACCGGTCGGGAGCCGACCGGTGAGGAGCACCTGCTGGCCGTCGCGGAGGCCGCCGTCGCCGCAGCCGGGCGCTGGCACGCGGCGCTTGTCTTCGTCCTCCCCGCGCTCCCGGACGAGGCACCGGACGGGGTCGGGGACCAGCTCAGCTCGGGCGGCCTTGTCGCATCGGCGACGGCGACCCGGGAACGGCTGCGGCGGATGCTGGAGAACCGGCCGAACGTGCTGATCGCCGACGCCGAGGCGGTGGTCCGCGCGATCGGCGCACGCAACGCCCACCACGAGTCGCTCTTCCGGCACGCCCGGATCCCGTACACCGAGGAGGTGTTCGCCGCGCTCGCGGCACAGATCACCCGCCTGGTCCGGCTGCGGTACTCCCCCGCCACGCGTGCGGTCGTCCTCGATTCGGGCGTCGGTGCCGAGGAGGTCGACCCGACCCGGTTCGCACCGCTTGTCGGGGAGCTACGCCGGCACGGCATCCGCATCGCCTGGCACGGCAACCGTCCGGACGGGCTCGGCGACCCGGATGCCGAGGCCCCGCCGGCTGCCGACCCGGTCGTCGAGCCTGACGCCGAGCCGGGCCGGCTCGACGCGCTCATCGCCGCCTGGGACCTGACATCCGAGGAGGTGACGCTGGTGACCGGCTCCGACGCTCCGCCGAGCACCCCGGTCGGCGTCACCACGGTGCCCCTTCCGCCCGACCCCGCAGACTGGTCGGCAGCCGTACGGTCGGCCGGTGTGTTCGACCGGTGGCCGTGCCCACCGCGGGGCGCCCCGGCGGAGCCGGCTGCCCAGGCCAGCTCGTCGATCCGGTCCCGGACATCCCTCGCGGACTACGTCGCCAGCCTCGACGTGTCCATCGACTGGCGCACGGCAGGAGCCGACGACGTACCCCAGATCGCCGAGATGCTGCTGCGGACGAAGGACTTCACACTCGGACTCGAGCACAGCGAGGAGGCACTGGCAGCAGCGCTCGCCGACGGGAAACTGGACGTCCGGCTCGCCCGGGTGCGGGACCGGTTCGGCGACTACGGCGTCGGCGCGGCGGTCGGTGTCCGCCAGGCGCCCCCCGGTCCGGTGGCCGAGCTGCTCCTCGTCTCCTGCCCCGCCCTCGGCAAGGGGGTCGAGGAGGATGCGTTGCGGGAGTTGCTCAGCCTGGTCCCGGCAGCGGCTACGGGTCCCGTGACGGTGCCGTACCGCGACACGGGCCGCAACGGGATCGCCATCGAGTTTCTCCGGAACGCGGCGGACCGCGACCGGCTACGGGTGACACAGCTTCAGGGCGCGTCGAGGTAGCACCACCGCCGGTCAGGCGCACCGTTGGCAGTAGCAACGCCTTCGGCCGGACCGCGAGCGCTTCGGCCGGCCGAGGGCGGGGAAGCACCACCGGATGGACGCGTTTCTCGATCTGTTGCGGGACAACAGCAGCGTCGCCGGTCGGCTCGTCACCACTGCCGTGCTGGTCGTCGCCGCGGTGCTCATCGGGTCGGCGGCCGCCCGGCTGGCCGGCTGGCGGGTGACCGACGCCTACACCCGCTACTACGTCCGGAAGGCGACGCACTACGGCGCCTTCCTGATCCTGCTGGTGGCGCTGGCCGTGTTGTGGCGCCCGTTCGCCGGCCGGATCGGCGTCGTGCTCGGGTTCGTCGCCGCCGGCGTCGCCTTCGCCATGCAGGAGGTGATCGGTGCCCTCGCCGGCTGGGTCAGCATTCTGACCGGTCGGCAGTTCCGGGTGGGCGACCGGATCCAGATGGGCGGCGTCCGCGGTGACGTCCTCGACATCACGCCGCTGCGCACCACCGTGCTGGAGATCGGCTCCGGCAACGACAGCAGCTCGTGGGTGCGGGGCCGGCAGTACACCGGCCGCACCGTGTCGATCTCCAACAAGGCGGTGTTCAGCGAACCCGTCTACAACAGCACCGCCACCCTGCAGTACCTGTGGGAGGAGCTGACCCTGACCGTCTCCTACCGCGACGACTGGCAACGGGCGGAGCGGATCCTGCGCGAGGAGGCGCAGCGGGCGTCGTCGTCGCTGGGCGCCCGGCAGGCGATCAAGGAGATGCGCCGCCGCTACCCGGTCGGCCACACGGAGGTCGAACCCCGGGTCTTCGTCCGGGCCACGGACAACTGGATCGAGCTGTCTGCGCGCTTCGTCGTACCGGTCCGGGAAGCGCGTGCCGTGAAGGACGCGGTGACCCGCACGGTCCTGCACCGCTTGGGGGAGGCCGGCATTCCCATCGCCTCCGCGACCCAGGAGGTGACCCTCCGCGAGGCGGCCGGCGGCGAGTCGTGACCTGAACCGGCGTCCGGTCCATCGGCAGCCGCGCCGCGCCCCGGACGCCGGGACGGCTCCGGCTCGGCCAGGCCACGAGACGCCGGATGTTCCGCGACCGGTCAATGGCGGGTGCGGCGACACCGACCGATCGATCGGCCAGGGGTTGCGGTGCGACCGACCCCGGACCGGACTGGGGCAGCCCGGGCCAGGCGTCCGGGCCACCTTGGTGAGGTGTCGGCGCCGCGTCGCGCCGAGGCCCTGATCCGACAGGACGCCGGCCGCCCCGACCGGGCGGGCACCCGGGGTACGGCCGCCGGTGACGGCCGGCGGAGCAGGTGTACGACCAGCGACCGGTGACGCCGCTGCCGGGCGCCCGCCGACCTCGCTCATTCGCGTACGCAGGTCTCCCCGGCCGCCGGCGGCGAGCGGTGCCGAGGCCCGGTCGGACAGCAGCACGCGCAACTCGGCGAGGGCCCGGGTGAGCACCCGCGACACCGTCATCTGCGAGGTGTTCAGCTCGGCGGCGATCTGCGCCTGCGTACGGCGGCCGTAGAAGTACCGGTTGACGACGTGTCGGGCTCGGGGCGCCAGTCGTCCGACGGCGGACCGCACCGTCACCCGGTCGCACACCGCTTCCAGTGCCTCGTCCCGCGCGCCGAGCAGGTCCTGCAGCTCGCAGCTGTCGTCGTCGGGCCCGGCCGGCCGGTTCAGCGAGTCCGCCCGGTACGCCGACATGCTCCCCTCGGTCGCACGCACGTCCACCGTACTGATCCCGAGTGCCGCGGCCAGTTCGCGTTCCGAGGGCCGCCGGCGCAGACTCTGCGTCAGGTGCTCGCGGACACGGGTGACCTCCAGGCAGCGCTCCTGCAACCGCCGCGGCACGTGCACACTCCACACCCGGTCCCGGAAGTGGCGTTTCAGCTCGCCGAGGATCGTGGGGGTGGCGTAGCCGGTGAAGCTCGGGCCCCGGTCCGGGTCGTACGCGTCCACCGCCTTGACGAGCGCGAGCGCCGCGACCTGCTGCAGGTCGTCCAGGGCCTCGCCCCGGTGCTGGTAGCCGCGCGCCAGCCGCCGGGCCACCGGCAGGTTCCAGCGCACCACGGCCTCCCGCAGGCGGTCACGCTCGCCGCCGCAACACCGTGGGTCACGCAGCCGGCGGATCGCCGTGACGGTCGCTTCCTCCCGGCGTTCGGCAGCGACACCGGTGTGGGTGCCCTGGACGGCATCGATCGAAGACATGGCGCTCCCGTGATCGTCGAGTGGGCGGGCCGGCGCCTGCCGACGCGGACCCGGATGGTGCTCGACGGGCAGCGCCAGCGCTGCTGACGCGCTCCACACCCGGTCACGCCCGCCACCTCGCGCCGGATCCGGACTTCCATCCGGCGCCTCACCGCCAGCAATCTCCTCGACGGCGACCGGAAAACCGGCTTTGAGGGATCGTCAACGACTTGTCATCGGCCCGTGCAACGTCGATCGGACCGCCGTCAGGTGCGTCGGGGCGAGTCGGGAGGGGTAGAGCCAGCCGCCGACCGAGAAGGGAGACGATCATGTTCAGCCTCATTGCCAACCGCGACACCGCCGCCGAGGAATCCACCGCCCTGCTCGATCCGGCCCTGGACCGTGCGCTGCTGTGGCAACGCGTCGACGTCGTCGGGACCGACTTCGCGGTCTTCGACCAGCAGCTCACCGCCGCCGACGGCGTCGCGCTCATCGGCGGTGTCCTGCCGTACTGCCTGCACTACCGTCTGCGACGGGAGCCGGACGGCCGATGCACCACGCTGTCGGTCACCGCCGAGGGCGCCGGCTGGCGCCGCGAGGTCGACCTTCGGCGCGACGCGCAACAATGGCGGGTCGACACGCACGAGAGCGGCGATCTCGACGCCGCGCTGCGCCGCGCCGGCCGGGCGGCGGCCCCGCTCGCCGGCATCGACGACACCGGCCGCCTCGACGCGGTCGGCGAGATCGCCATCGCCCGCGCACCGCTGTTCGCCACGCTGCCGCGGCGCCACGGTGACGAGGCGGAACCGACGAGCGCCCGAGTCGGCCTGGTCGTACCACCGTCACTGGCCGTCGTCGTCGTCGACAGCCGGCGGCATCCGCTGCCCGACGGCGGAATGCGGGTCGAGTCCGACACCGGCAACGCCACGCTCTCCTTCGACAAGGCCGGATTCGTCACCCACTGGCCCGGCGTCGCCCGGCGGGCACCGGCTCACCTGGCGTGACCCGTCGCTGTTCATCCGCAGGACGACAGAAGGGAGATCATCATGACCCGCCAGTTGTCCTTGTCCCTGACCAAGCTCAGCGACAGCGACCAGGTCCTCGTCGACCCCGCCGAGGACATCCGAGGCCGCAAGGTCCGCGACCGGGACGGTAACGACCTGGGCAAGGTCGACGACCTGCTCGTCGACGGCGAGCAGCACAAGGTTCGGATGTTGCGGGTGGAGCACGGCGGCATCCTCGGCCTCGGCGCCACTCCCTCGTTCATCCCGGTCGACGCCGTCACCAGCGTCACCGAGGACCTCGTGTGCGTGAGTGAGTCCCGGGATCGGGTGTCCGACGCGCCCCGGTACGACCCGGAGCTCGCGGACGAATCCGACTACTACCAGTCCCTCTACGACCACTACGGCTACCCGCCGTACTGGGGGGCCGGCTACGTCTACCCGGCCTACCCCTACTACCGCTTCTGACGGACGCGCGCGGTGGCGGGCCGGACCCGCCGGCACGCCACCGCCCCGCGGCGCGCGGTGGACAACGCGACGGACGGATGACGCTTCCTGCCCGGTCCCGTGACGGTACGGCGCCGGGTGGCCGTCCCGAGTTTGTCGCCGGGGGGTTCGGGTAGCGGGCCAGCCAGGGCGCAGGAAACGCGGCGTCGCCGCACTACCGCCGGGGAGGACAGGACCGTGACGTGCCGATCGCGCTGGGTGGCACTGCTGGGCAGCGGAGCGATGCTTGTCGCCACCGCCGGCTGCACGGCCGGCGACGGTGACACGGCGACGGCGACGCCGACCGCCGCGTCGACGGCCGCGCCGGTGCCGGGCACCGTCGATCTGCCGCAGATCGTCGCCCGCCTGCAACCGTCAGTCGTCACCGTTCGGGTCGGGCAGGGCCTCGGTTCCGGGGTGGTGTTCCGCGAAGGCGGGTTGATCCTCACCAACGAGCACGTCGTGGGTGACCGGGAGAACGTGGAGATCGCCCTCGCCGACGGCACGCGCGTACCGGCCCGGGTGGTCGCCGCCGACGCCGTCACCGACCTCGCCGTGCTGCGCGCCGAGCGCGCCGACCTGCCGCCCGCCCCGTTCCGCACCGAACTGCCGCCGCCCGGCGAGCCGGTGGTCGCTCTCGGCAGCCCGCTGGGCTTTCTCAACAGCGTCACCGCGGGCATCGTCTCCGGCGTCGGCCGGGAGATCCCCGGTTCGGCGAGCCAGGGCAACGCCCTGGTCGACCTGATCCAGACCGATGCGGCGATCTCGCCCGGCAACTCGGGCGGCGCGCTCGCCGACTACTCCGGGCGGGTGATCGGCATCAACGACGCCTACCTCCCGCCGCAGACCGGCGCGGTGTCCATCGGGTTCGCGATCCCCGCCGCCACCGCCCTGGACATCGCCGACGACCTGCTCGACGACGGCCGCGTCACCCAGCCGTACCTCGGGGTGGCGGTGGCCCGGCTGACCCCGCAGATCGCCCGGTCGCTGAATGCCGGCACTGACCGTGGGGTCCTGGTTCGGGACGTCGACGGAAACGGTCCGTCGGCCGCGGCCGGCCTGCGCCCGGGCGACATCGTCACTCAGGTGGCCGGTGAGCGCACCGACACGCTGGAGGCGTTCCTCGGGGCGCTGCGGTCGGTCGAGCCTGGCCAGCGAGTGCCGGTGACCTACCTGCGCGACGGCGAGACCCGGCAGACCACCGTCACACCGACCGCCGCCACCCGCTGAGGCCGACGCCACGCCCGATCGCACCGTGACCGGGCGGTTTCCACGGAGGCGTGGCGGGCATGCGGACGACCGGGCCCTCCATCCGCGTCCAGGTCGCGCGCCGGCCGCCGCCGGAGGGCGACACCGTCAGCCCGAGGAGGCAAGCATGCCGGACAAGCACGAACAGGCCGAGCAGATGCGCGACGACGTGCCGTCGACCATCGCGCGCTCCGACGACAAGGCGGTACGCACGTACAAGAAGACCCTCGAATCGGCGGAGGACACGTACGGCGACGGGGCCCGCGCCCACCGTGCAGCCTATGCCTCCCTCAAGCACACCCACGAGAAGGTCGGCGACCACTGGGAACCCAAGGAACACAAGGGCCCCTCCGATCCACAGGCCGCGCAGGGAACGCCGGCCTCGGTGCAGCAGCGCCGCGACACCGCCCAGGGAGTCGACGCCAACGCCAGCAAGGGACACCTCGACGACGTGGCCCGCCGGGTCGGGATCGAGAACCCGGAGAACATCGACAAGGGCGACCTGATCGACGAGATCGAGAAGGCCAACGCCCGCGCCACCGCGAAGGCACGCCGCACGTAGCCGGCACGCACGAAGAGGGGGACGACGTTGAGACAGACCAGCCCACCGATGGCACCCAGCAACGAGGCCACCAGGGAACAACTCGACGTGGCCCGCAACCAGGGCAACGCCTACCACCAGGCCATGCAGGCCATGGCCAAGGAAGAAGGAGCCCACACCGCCCAGGCCGGCGACTACCTCATCGGCTTCGTCAACGAAGAAACCGAAGGCATGTACGCCCTCGACGGCGACACCCTCGTCTGGCGCGAGGCCGCCGAAGACGCCAACGTCCACCTCGAGGTCGCCGTCGCCGACGCCGCCGACGGACGGTTCGTCCCCGGCCTCGCCGTGCACCTGGAACTCAGCCGCGACGGCACCCCGGTCCTCGCCACCGACCTGCCGTTCCTGTGGCACCCCTTCCTGCACCACTACGGAACCAACGCCAAGGTCCCCGGCCAAGGCCCCTACCGGGTCACCATTCGCATCGCACCCGCCGGGTTCATGCGCCACGACCCAGTCAACGGCCGCCGCTACGCCCAGCCCGTCGAGGTCCACTTCGACAACGTCACGCTCAACAACGGCCGCAAGCCCAGCCCGGACGCCAAGCCCCGCGGGTCCTCGGCTCCCACCGCCACCGGCGCATAGCCCGCCGACCCCTCGAACAGCCGCGCCGCGTCGGGCAGATGGTGTGGGCGTTTCGGCCGGATCCCGCCGGGGCAGTTCATCCACGATCCGCGACGAACCAGGGAGGCCACGAATCATGACCAAGGGCGACGTCGACACCTACCACGAGGACGGCCAGTGGAAGAACCGGCCCGAGGGCAATCAGCGCGCGAGCAGCGTGCACGACACCAAGGCGGACGCGGAGGCCGCGGGCCGGGAGATGGCGATGAAGCGCGACGCCGAACACGTGATCAAGAAGCAGGACGGCACCATCGGCGAGAAGAACACCTACCCCCGCAGCCGCGACCCCCGCGAAATCAGGGGCTGAGTATCCGGTCGCCGCGAGGCGGTTCCGCAGCTGCCGATGGCCGCTCCCTCGGGAAGCGGCCATCGGCGCGTTGGTCCCGCTCCACCCGGCGTCACTGGTCGAGCAGGACCATGGCGCACCGGCAATCGATCCATCTCAGCGGCGAACGAGGATCTCGTCGAGCGGCTTGCGGTCGATCGCGGGCACCTCGGCGTCCACCGCGGGGTATCCGACGGGAATCACGACGTATCCGCGCTCCTCGCGGGGCCGACCAAGGATGTCGTTGAGGAACCGCATCGGGCTCGGCGTGTGGGTCAGGGACGCCAGACCTGCCTGGTGCAGCGCCGCCAGCAGAAACCCCACGGCGATCCCCACCGACTCCTTGACGTAGTAGGGCTTCGGCGAGGTCGGACCCTTGTGCACCTCGAACACCACGATCAATCCCGGCGCCGTCTCCAGAAACGGCTTGCGCCAGTCCGTGCCCAGCGGCGCCAGCGCGTCCCGCCACTCGTCGGAGACCCGCCGCCGGTAGAAGTCGCGCTCCTCGGCCTCGGCGGCCTCGCGCAACGCACGGCGTACGCCGGGGTCGGTGACCACCACGAACCGCCACGGCTGGAGGTTGGCGCCACTGGGTGCGCTGCCCGCGGCCCGCACGGCCTCCTCGATGACGCCCTCGGGTATCGGGCGGTCGGCGAACTGACGGATGGAGCGTCGGGTCGACAGGTTCGCGGCGAACGCACGGGCCCGGGCCAGCGCCTCGTCGACAGGCACATCGGAGCGGGGAGCAGCCCGCATCGCCACCACTGATCCGTCTGCTGTCATCACGCCAGTGTGCCGGACACCGTCGCCGAAATCCCGCCTGCTCCTCCCACCGCCAGCGCAGACCGGCCACGTGACGTTGAAGTATCAGGCGTATCCGATGCGGCGAGCCGCCGCCGCAGGGTCCGTATGGAGTGGGCGGCGCGGCCGAGCCGCCCGCCGGCGTAGCGCACGCCACCGCAGAACACCCCCTGGGCGACCGCGAGCCAGCTGCACACGCCGCGCTCGACCAACCACAGGGGCGCCAGCACCGCGGTGGCCGGCGGGAAGACCGCCGGACCGCCGGCCTTGCGCCGGCCGGTCTCGGCCACTCCGATGACCGCCGCCGCAGCCGCGGCCAGCAGCCCCGGACGCCGGGCGGCCACCGCCGCCGCCACCCCGGGCAGCACGAGCAGCGCGGCCACCAGCCGCACCGGCTGGGCGAGTTCGTCGTACGCCTGGCGGACGCGCTGGGAGGCGAAGTGTCTCGTGGTGGGAGGCAGGCGCCGGACGTACAGCCCGGCGGGGGCCGCCACGCTGCCGCCGAAGGCTCGCACGGTCCGGATCAGCTCGAGGTTCTCGAAGAGGACGTCCGGGTCGTAGCCACCGGCGGCGAGGAAGACGCTGCGCCGCACCGCGACAGTTCCGGGAAAGTCCGCGCCGATCGCCCGGTTGAGCAGGATCCGACCGGTGTCCCAGGTGGCGTGCCAGGGAAGCGGGTCGAAGTAGTTCTGGGGTCGCACCAGGTCCGCCCGGCGCAGGAGACACCGGACCTCGCGCAGTCCGTCCTCGTCGTAGCGGACGTCGTCGTCGGCGATCACCACGTCCTCGTAGGTGGCCGCCGGGACACCCGTCAGCACGCCGAGCACCTTGCCGTTCCGGCCGGACAGGCTCGGGTCGGGCGGCAGATGCCGGACCAGCGGATGCCACCGCCGGTGGTGGCGGGCGAAGACCTCGGGCGGCGACCCGTCCACCACGATCACCTCCACCCGGGCGGCGAGCCAGCGCAGGTAGTCGGTCAACCGCTCCGGGTCGCTGTCGTCCACCCGCCGGATCGGCAGCACGTACGACATCGGCATCGGTCGCGGCCGGGCGGCGCCGGTCATGCCGAGTCCTCCGCGACCCGTACCGGGCGCAGCGCCGAGCCGTTGCGGAACGCCGCCGGGTCCGGCACCCAGGCCTCGACCACGAACCGACCGCCGGGACGCAGGTGGGCGGCCGCGTTGCGGAAACAGGCCACCTGCGCGGCCTGGTCGGGCAGCGCGAAGACGGTGTTGAAGGCGAGGAGGACCAACGCGAACTCGCCGGGTACGCGGGTGTGGGTGAAGTCCCCCACCGCCACGTCGATCCGGTCGCCGCCCGCCTTGCTCCGCAGGCCCGCCACCATCTCGGGAGAACCCTCGATGCCGGCGACCGTCAGGCCGCGTTCGACAAGCGGAAGCGCCAGGCGCCCGGTGCCGATGCCGAACTTGCAGACCGGCCCGCCGTCGGCCAGCTCGGCCAGGACATCCACGGCGCGGTCCGGAGTCAGATACGCGTAGGTCTCGTCATACACGTCGGCCACGTACCGCCCGTAGGCACTCGCGTCGAACGACAACTCTGCCTCCCGCACGACGATGGTCCTGCCGGTGCCCGTTCGTCGCGCCGCAAACGGGCCGTCGCCGCTCGCGGCTCAGCAGGCCAGGCCGGTCATCAGGCTCGCCGTCTGCGAGCCGGTGGCGCGCTGCGGCTCGTCGACCTGCAGGGTGATCGGCGCGCCGGGACGGCGGGGACGCAGGGAGCTGCGTCCGGCCTGCCAGCTGTTTAGAGTCCAGGCGGCGAAGAGACGGTCCAGCGCCAGGGCGGCGGAAGCCCCGAAGAGCACGTCGGCGGCGAGGTGCGGCTCGACCCGGACCAGCCCGCCGCACATGTCGTGTGCGGCGATCTGCTCGTGCACCGCGTCCGCCTCGACGTGCTCGTCGTAGAAGCGGGTGGCCGCCTCGTCGAGACCGAGACGCCGCAGGCCCCGCCCGTAGCGACGGTTCGGCAGCGACGAGGTCATCTCGTAGGCGGCGAGATGTCCGAGCAGCGCCCCGCGCAACCGGCGGTGCAGCCCGAAAAGCGACATCAGGTTGTTGCCCGCCAGGGTCACCGCGGGCACCGCATCCAGATAGGCCCCGTATCCGGTGTCCAGACCGAGCCGCTCAAGGGTGACGCGGAACAGTTCGGCGTGCATGCGGTCGAGCCGGCCGCCGCCGTACTCGTCGACCTGGATCTCGACCAGAGCGGCCTTCGCCGGGCCGCCCAGCCGCGGCAGGGCCCAGCTGTGCGGGTCCGCCTCTCGAAGGTGGTAGATCGAACGGTGCATGACGAACTCACGGAACTGCTCGTGGGTCGCCCGCCGTTGCAGGTACGCGGAGAGCGCCGGGCCGTCGTCGGCCGCCACCACAGCGGCGAGCGCGGAGGCCATCCGCCCGTCGAGGAGCGGGGGCTGCGGGCCGGCGAGCGCGCGCACGGCCGCCTCGAAGACCGCTTCGGCGCGGCTGCGCAGCGCGATCAGCGACGGCTGCCACTCCCACCGGTCGTCCACCCCGCGCCAACCGCGGTAGTGCAGCTCGTAGCAGAGGAACAGGGTCAGCTGAAGGTCCTCGTCATCGATCGGGTCCACCCCGTCGAACTCGGCGACCAGATCTGCGGGTAGGTCGTGCGGGGCGCACCTGAGCGCGTCGTGCAGCGCCGCGGAAACCGGCCCGCGTGGCTGCGGCAGCGGCGCCGGACCGTAGCGACGGTCACCAGACTCCACCACCCTGGCCTCCCCGCACAGTCGTCCCGCTGCCTGTCCCCGCTCCCGACCGCCACAAACCCGAGGTCCGGCGTCGGTCGGCGCGTACGCGTCCCGGTCGTCTCGATGGTTCACTGCGGCTTCGACGTGCCACGGTCGACGCCGGCACGGAAGTTGATCACCTTGTGGGTGCCGTCGCAGAAGGGCTTGATGGCTGACTTCCCGCACCGGCACAGGGCGATCGTCGCCCGGCCCGGTGCGATGGGCGTGCCCTCCGGTGTGCGTAACTCGAAGTCGCCGCGGACGATCAGCGGTCCGTCCTCGTACGGGGTGATTGTCGACGTCATGCCGCCTGTGGTCCCCCGACTACGGCGATCCAAACTGCGGCCCGCGCGACATCGCACCGGATCAGTCACCTCGACCTCCGACGGGCGGCCCAGCGGCCAGCAGGCCGGAGCCGCGGGGCTGACAGCGACGGACCGGCACCGGCGGAGTCTTGTGGCCCAGTCGGGCCGGGGCCGGTGGGCGCGGTAGCAGCCGGAGGAGTCGGCTGTTACCCCGCTGGGTAGGAACAGGCCCGTGACGCGGGTGGTTGCGGTTGGGAAGAGTTGTCGGGTGAGCAGACTGCGGACGGCCGGGGCGCTCGTGGCGCTGGCTCTGCTGGTGACACTGGCGGGTGGTTGCCGCTCTGGTGGACCGTGGGACACCGGCCGGCCTGCCGAGCGAGGCGGCCCGCACACTGTAGTGGCCGGCCGTGGTGACCTGCGCTCGGCGACTTTCATGCTGGTCGACGGTGCGGACGTGGTGCGGGTGCACACCGCCGAACTTGGCGACGATCTCTATCGGATATCGACGCCTGAGGGTGCGAAGGTCCGCCCGGCGGTGTCCGTTTCCGACGGCTCGGTCATGGCCGGCCTGGCCGCTGCCGACGGCACCGGTCCGGCGCTGGTCGAGGTGGCGCTCAACCACGACGTGCGATGGCGTGTGCGGCTCGGCGGTGGCGCTCGGGAGATGGTGCTCGACCTGCGCAGCGGCCGGGTCGAGGAGGTCGAGTTGACGGCTGGCGCGAGCCGCGCGGAAGTTACCTTGCCGCCGGCTGACGGCACCGTCCGGCTCTCGATGACCGGCGGTGCAAGCCAACTGCTGGTGCACCTTGCCGACGACGCACCCGTGCGGGTGAGCGCCACGGGCGGGGCCAGCCGGGTCAGCGTGGACGGCGTCGACCGCACCGGGGTAGCCGGCGGCACCGTGTTCACGCCGGCCGGCTGGGCCAACGCGACCGACCGGTACGACGTCAACGCCGTCGCGGGGGTCGCCGACCTCACCGTCGGCCGTGTCTGACCCGGCGCGCTAGCTTTGCGCCGTGCGCGGGTATCGGATCGGCGTCCTCGGACGGATCGAGTTGAGCGTCGACGGGGTAGCTGTGTCGCTCGCCCCGCTGCAACGGGCGTTCGTCGCGAGCCTGGCGGCCCACCGGGGACGCATCGTCTCCGTCGACCGTCTGATCGATGGTCTCTGGCCGGTTCATCCGCCCGCAGGAGCGCGTAACCGGATCCAGGCGATCGTCGCCTCGGTTCGGCGCAGTGCGACGTCGGAGCTGATCCTCACCAGATCACCCGGCTACCAGTTGAACGCCTCGGTGGTCGTCGACGCGGCGGAGTTCGTCGCCGAGGTTCAGGGCGCTGCGGCCGTCACCGACGCACGGCATGCGATCGAGCTGCTGGACCGGGCGCTGGCGCGGTGGCGCGACGACGCGTTCGTCGACGTCGGTGCACGGCTGGTCGACTTCGAGCGCGATCGGCTCCGGGAGCTGCGCGAGCACGCGATCGAGCTGCGTGTCGAGGCGTTGCTGTCGCTCGGTCTACATCAGGAGCTGGTGCCCGAGCTGACCACGCTGGTTCGCGATCGGCCGCTGCGGGAACGGCTGCGCGGTCAGCTCATGGTGGCCCTGCACCGCAGCGGCCGGCAGGCCGAGGCGCTCGCCGTCTACCGGAACGGGGCCCGGATCCTCGCCGACGAGCACGGCATCGACCCGGGGCCACAACTACGGCAGCTGCACCGGGAGATCCTCGGCAGCGAGCAGGAGGCGCCCCCACGGGCGTGGGTACGTCCCAACCAGCTCCCCGGCGTCGCCGGCGACTTCGTCGGGCGGGACAAGGAGCTCGGGCTGCTGCTCTCGTTGCTGGGACGGAACCCATCAGCCGCCGGCGTCGCTCAGGTCGTCGTCGTGACCGGACTGGCGGGAACGGGCAAGACCACGCTGGCGCTGCGGGCGGCCCACGAGAGCCGCCATCGCTTCGCAGCCGGATGCCTGTACGCGGATCTGCGCGGCAACACCACGGACCCGGCGCGGCCGGGTGCCGTGCTCGGCGCCTTTCTGCGCGCACTGGGGGTGGCCGGCGAGGCCATTCCCGCAGCGGCCGAGGAACGCGCGGCGCTGTACCGATCCGTGCTGGCCGACCAGCCCATGCTGGTGATGCTGGACAGCGCGGCGGACGCGGCCCAGGTGCGTCCGCTGCTGCCGACCGCCGGCAGCGCCCTCATCACCAGCACCTCGGCGTTGCCCGGGCTGGCGGGCACCGAGGTCGTCGCGCTCGACGTCCTGCCGGTCGACGACGGTCTGGACCTGCTGGCCAGGCTCGCCGGGGCCGAGCGGATCAGCCGGGAGGCCGCGGCGGCCGCCAGCGTCGTGGAGTTGTGCGGCCGCCTGCCGCTGGCGTTGCGCATCGCTGGCGTGCGGCTGGGCGAGCGGGAGGCGATGACCGTGGCGCGGCTGCGTGACCGGCTGCGCGACGAGCGGCGCCGCCTCGACGAGCTGTCGCTCGATGGGCTCGACGTGCGTACCAGCTTCACCGTTGGGTTCGAGCGGTTGCCGCCGTCGGCCGCGCGGTTGCTCGCGCTGCTCAGTCGTACCTCGTTGCGCGGCTTCGGCATGTGGGACGAGACCACCGAACCGCTGCTGGAGCAGTTGTGCCGATCTCACCTCCTGACCGCCGACCCCGACGGCAGGGTACGCATGCACGACCTCGTCCGCCTGCACGCCCGGGAGCGCACCGGGGTCACCGCCGAGGAGCTGCACGCCTGGTACGCCCGACTGCACGCCTACGCCGAACGCGCCGACGCGTCACTGCCCTGTAAGGCCCTGCCGGTAGCGAACGGTGAGCGTATGATCGACGCCGGTGAAGCCGTCGACTGGTTCGAGGCGGAACTGGAGAACCTGGTCGCGGCCGTGCGGGACCTGCTGGGGCTGGGTGCGGTCGACCTGGCCGGACGGCTGGCCTGCACGATGGGCAACTTCGCGCTTATGCGCAGCCAGCACCTGCCCGAGTTCGTCGACTGCCTGCGCGGCGTGCTGGACCGCCACACCGAGCTTCCGGCGCCGACCCGGATGTCGCTGCGGCTGCACTTGGGCACGGCGTTCCGAATGTTGAACCGGCACGCCGAGGCGGTGCCGCTGCTACGCGCGGCGCACCGGGACAGCCGCGGGTCGCTGGTGGCACACCGGCTCGTAGCGTTGCAGGGCTACTCGCTGTGCTGCCGTCAGCTCGGCCGGTTGCGGGAGGCGGACGCCGCGCTGCTGCTGATGGTGCGATTGTGCGCCGCGCACTGGCCGGTCGGCCCGGCCGGCGGGCACGTGCTGCTGACTCTGGGCATGCAGTACGGGCAGTACCAGCACACCTCGCCGTTCGCCCACGCCTGTTTCACCGGGGCCCTGCGGATCTTCAAGGAGGCCGGCGACCGCTGGGGCGAGGCCCTCGCGCGGGAGAGCATCGGGCTGCTGTACCGGCATGCCGAGCGGTGGCCGCAGGCCCTGGAACACCTGCGGCAGGCGGTGGACACCGCTCGCCGGCTCGGTGACCGGATGAGCGTGACAACCGCCGAGCAGGCGCTGGCCGCGACCCATCTCGCCGCTGGCGACAGCGACTCCGCCCGCCGGCTGCTGAGCCGTACGGTGCCGGCATTTCGCGAGATGCGCCACGAGTGGGGCGAGGCGATCTCCCGCCGGCTGCTCGGCAAAGCCCACCTTGAGGAGGGCGACGCGGATCGGGCGGTGGCCGAACTGGAAGGTTCGGTGGCGATGCTACGCGGCATCGGGCAGCCGTTTCCGCTCGCGAACTCGCTGAGCCTGCTGGCGCGTGCCCAGGCCACCGTCGGCCGACACAACCGGGCCGTCGCGCTGGGCGAGGAGGCGCTTCGCATCTTCGAGCACTTCGACGCCGCGTACGCCGATGACCTGCGCGGATGGCTGGCACGTTGGCGCAGCGCAGCGCAGCCGCAGTAGAAGCGCAGAGCGCGCGCAGCGGCGGTCAGCACAGTGATGGGCAACCACTCACAAAGGAGGTCTGCCCATGGCCAGGATCATCACCCGCGTCGGCGACGCCGTCCTCGGCAAGGTGCTCGGGCACGAAGAGGCCGGCGCCTGCGTGCCGGAACACGGTCAGGCTTGTTCGTGCGTCGCGTCCGACGGCTACTGCTCGGGCGGCAGCTACTTCCGCCGTTACCGGCAGGGCTACTACAACTGCAACGGCGCTTGCGTGACGTCGACATCGCGGCCGGTCTGCTACGTCAAGAAGGCCGGCGCCTGCTGACCTGTTTCCCGCTGGGGGCCGCGCCGACCGGTGCGGCCCCCGCCCCTCCGACTTGCCGAGGAGTTCCCATGCCGGGTTTCGCCTACGCCGCCATCACCGTCGTCGGCGCGGTCGCCGTACTCAACCTCGTCCTGACTCTGGCTCTGGCCCGGCGGCTACGCGAGGCGCGGACCGGCCACGCCCACGATGGCGAGCCCGTCCCGCAGGTGCTGCCCGCCGCCGGCCTGGATGTCAGCGGTTTCCCGCACGCCGGGCTGGCCTCGGGTCGGCGCACGGTGGTCATGCTGACCCCGACCTGCCCGCCGTGCCAGACCCTCCTGGACGCCCTCACCGCCGACGCGGTGCGCTACCGCCACGACACTCTCGTCCTCATGGTCGGCACGCCGGAGGAGACGGCGTCCATGGCGCCACGCCTGACCGGTTTCGACACCGCGACCATCACCGAAGCCCTCGCCGAGCGGGAGTTCCAGGTCAGGGGGTTTCCCGCCGTACTGTCGGTCGTCGACGGTGTCGTCGTCGACGCCGATCACCAGCTTCCGGTCCTGGTTTGACGGTGGCCACGCTGCGAGCCGCCCTGCGACTGGGTTACGCCGACCCGAAGGCGCTCACCGCCATGGTCGTCCTCGTTCTCGTCGGGGCGGCGCCACCGCTCGGCGTCGCGTGGTTCATGAAGCTGCTGTTCGACGAGGTCAGCAGGGGCCGCTCGGCCAGCCCGTCGGCCGCGACCTGGTACGCCGTGGCGATCGCCGTGCTGGGCGCCCTCGCGGTGATCGCCAACCGTCTGTCCGGTTACTTCACCATGGCGTTGCAGCACGCGATCACCATCGCCGCCGATGTGCGGCTGTACCGGAAGCTGAACGGATTTCTCGGGCTCGGCCCCTTCGAGCAGCCGGCACTGCGCGACCGGCTGACGCTGGCCCAGCAGGCCGCCGACCAGGCGCCGTACGCGATCGTCATGTTCACGGTCAGCGTGGCCCAGAGCGTCGTCACCATCGGCGGCTTCGCCGCGATCCTGGCCTCTCTCTGGCCACCGGCCGGCCTGCTCCTGCTCGCCGTGGCCGTGCCCGAGTTCCTCATTCAACTGCGGCTGTCCCGGCGGGCCGCGCGGGCCGTGGAGGACAGCGCCAGCCTGTTCCGGGCCCGGTTCCTGTTCCAGACCGTGCTGACCGACCTGCGCGCCGCCCGGGAGGTCCGCCTGTTCCACCTCGGCCGGTTCTTCCACGACCGGCTCACCGGTGCGGTGCGGGCGGCCGCCCGGATCGAGTTGACCGCCGCGCGGCACGCCACCGTGGTGCAGACCTGCTGGGCGCTGGCCGGTGCCGCGGTGACCCTCACTGCGACGGTGATCGCGGTGAACGCCGCGGTCCGCGGCCGGCTCAGCCTCGGCGATCTCACCCTCCTGCTGGCCTCGTTCGCCGCGGCGCACAACGGTTTGGCCGGTGTCGCTGGTCAACTCGGTGAGGCCGGCACGGCGATGCGGCTGTTCAGGCACTACGTCGCCGTTCTCGGCACTCCCGCCGACCTGCCCGACGGGACTCTGCCGGCACCGCCGCTGCGCACCGGAATCCGGTTCGAGGACGTCTGGTTCCGCTACGACGAGAACGGCCCCTGGATCCTCCAGGGCGTCGACCTTACGATCACCGCCGGTGAGGCCGTCGGACTCGTCGGCCTCAACGGCGCCGGCAAGAGCACCCTGGTCAAGCTGCTCTGCCGGTTCTACGACCCGGACCGCGGGCGGATCACCTGGAACGGCGTGGACCTGCGCGAGCTACGGGTCGAGACGCTGCGCCGGCGGATGGGCGCCGTGTTCCAGGACTTCATGTGCTACGACCTCACGGCAGCGGAGAACATCGGCATCGGCCGGCTGCCGCCCACCGCCGAGCAGATCGAGGACGCCGCGGTCCGCGCCGAGATCCACGACCGCCTGCGCGCCCTCCCCCACGGATATGCCACGTTGCTCAGCCGTACCTTCGCCGGACACGACGGCGAGCCCGGGGTGACGCTCTCCGGCGGGCAGTGGCAGCGGGTCGCGCTCGCCCGGTCGCTGATGCGCCCCGACGCCGACCTGCTGATCCTCGACGAGCCGAGCTCCGGGCTCGACGCCGACGCCGAGACCCGCGTGCACACGTCACTGGCCCGCATCCGCCACGGGCGCACCGGGCTGCTCATCTCTCACCGGCTGAGCACCCTGCGCGACGCGCGGCGCATCGTCGTGCTCGACGCCGGACGGATCACCGAGTCCGGCGCTCACGACGAACTGATGGCAGCCGGCGGTGAGTACGCGCGGCTGTTCCGCCTGCAGGCCGAGGGCTACCAACTGGCTGTGTCATGACCGGTTGGCTGCGCCGCCGCTGGCGGCTGGTGGTCGTACGCGGAGACAGCATGGCCCCGACGCTGCGCGACGGCGACCGGCTGGTCGTCCGCGTCGGGCGGGCACCAGCCGCCGGCGACCTCGTCGTCTTCCGGGCCCGCGACGTCGTTGCGAGCACCGACCTGACGTGGATGGTCAAACGCGTGCAGCGGGTCGAACCGGACGGCGCCGTGACCGTCCGCGGGGACAACGCCAACAGCCAGGATTCGCGGCACTTCGGGACGGTGCCACGCGCGGCGGTCCTCGGCGTGGCCAACAGGAGGCGATGAGGATGTATGTCGAGATCGCGTGCCGGGTGCTGCTCGGCACGGTCCTACTGGCGGCCGCGATCGGCAAGGTCTCCGGGCGGGTCGCCTTCGGCGAGTTCACCCGATCGGTGCGTGACATGGGCTACCGGCCAGCCGGCCCGCTCGCCGCGGCCGTGGTCGTCGCGGAGTTCGCCGTCGTCGTCATGCTGGCGGTGTACCCGGCGGCCGGCTTCATCGCCGCCGCCGCCCTGCTGCTGGCCTTCACCGCCGCCGTCGTCGTGAACCTGCGGCGGGGCGGCGCCACCTGCCGCTGTTTCGGCCGCACCCCTGCGCCTCTGGGCAGGCACCACGTGTGGCGCAACGCTCTCCTCGTCGGCTGCGCCGCCGTCGGCGTGCTCGCGCCGACCGGACCCGAACGCCCGGGCGAGGCGCTCCCCGCCGTCGCGGCGGCCCTGGTCGCGGGCGTGCTGGTCGTCATGCTCGACGATCTGCGTTACCTGTTCAGCGCCTCCGACCGAGCATGACCCTCTGCCGCCCGCCGAGCCTTCGCCGCTGCTGCCGAGGTGGGGCCGCACCAACACGGACGGGTGACGCCGACGCGGTTGACCGGCAACGCCTTCACCGCCGAATTGCGGGATACCCTTCGTTCAGGCCGCGGAGTACCGGCACGTCAAGCCCGCGGTCACGTCGGGGCCGTGTCATGGCACATGCTGCGGTACGCGTTGACGCAACGACGCGTGCAGGCGCGGCGCGAGGCTGCGCGCGTACGTTGCGGTGAGGTGGTGCCCGTCCCGATAGACCAACACCCCGTCGATCACCGCGGCACACTGCTCGGCGGGGCAGATCGCGTCGTTGAGGTCGACCAGGTGCACGTCGGGCAGTGCGGCCGCGGCGCGCTCCTGAGGCAAACCACCGGCCAGGGCCCTCTGCCGAGGCCGGGCGCAGGCGGTGAGGCGCTCGCGGTTTGCCGAAACGCACTCGGCCATATCGGTGTTGAAGGCCGGGGTGTCCCGGATGACGACCAACGGCAGCCCGGCCCGGGTGAGTTCCGACCAGGTGTCCACCAGCGCCGCCGTCTGTGCATCCGCCGTCGCCGGCCCGGGTGCCGGTGTGCGGCCGTTGACGAGCGGTATCTGGGTCACGCTGGAGACGATCAGCAGTCGGGGTCGCCGCTGACCGGTGAGTGCGGTCCGAAGCCGCTCATTCCACTTCGTGCAGCTCTCGTCCGGCCGGCCGGCGATGGTGATCGGCGTCGCCAGGAAGGAACACGTGGTCTTGATGTACGTGACCAGACGCCAGCCGCGCTCCGCCGCGATGCTCTGCAGGGCTGGCACCCAGTGCGCCGCATGGGAGTCTCCGGCCAGCGCCACCTCCACCGTCGAGTCGCGGTCGCCGTAGACACAGCTGCGCAGGATTGATTCCTGCGCCTGGGTGATGCAGCCGTCCCGATAGACGTCGGGTAGGTCGGCGCGGGCGGCGAGCGGGTCGGGTGTGATCCGGTCGAACCGGTCCACCGGAGCAGCTCTGTTGTTCGTGCGGGGTGACGCGCTCACCGCGGCGGCACCGGCGATCTGCGGCGCGGCCGGAACAGCGGACGCTGGCGGCCGGACCGCTAGTTGAAGCCCGATCCCGGCAAGAATCGAGACGCAGGTGGCGACCATTCCCATTCGCACAGTGCGGGCTGTGGACAGCCGTGCGTGCCGGAGCGGATTCTCCACCAGGTGATAGGTGAGTACGGCCGGAATCGCGGAACAGAGGATCATCATGAGCCCGGCATTGATCCCTAGCGGACCCCATCGCGCCTCCGCCAGGACCAGCAGCGGCCAGTGCCATAGATACCACGAGTACGAAACGACGCCGGCCGCGCGCAACGGCCGCATCTCGAGCAGCAGTGCGGGCCCGTGCTGTCCGGCACCCGGACCGGCCGCGATGACGGCGACGGCGCCGAGTGTGGGCAGTAGCGCGAGATAGCCCGGGTAGAGCGCCGTTTCCGGCCGGATCAGCGCGGCGGCGAGCGCGATCATGCCCATGCCGGTCCAGCCAATCGCGACCGCGGCCGGGCCGGGCAGTCGGGACAGGTGCCGGCCCAGCAGCGCCAGCCCGGCACCGAGTGCCAGCTCCCACACCCGGGTGCTTGTGACGAGATACGCTCGGGCGGGGTCATGTTGACTCAGGTGTACCGACCAGGCCAGCGACGGAACGCCGACCAGGGCGATGGCGACGGCCAACCGCACCGACATCACGTCGGCGTGTACGTGGGCCGACCGGGTCCGCGCTGGCCGCTCACTCGATCGCCGCGCGCGGGTGGCCCGGCCCCGGCGGCGGCCAACTTTTACCGCAACTATCAGGAGCAGCGGCCAGAGCAGATAGAACTGCTCCTCCACCGCGAGCGACCAGAAGTGCTGCAGGATGCTCGGCGCCTCGTCGGAACGCAGGTAGTCGGTCGACTGCTCAACCAGGCGCCAGTTCATCACGTACAGCGTGCTGGCCAGCGCATCCCGGGCGGTCTCCGACCACCGGATCGGGGGCAGGAAGAGGTACGTGAGCAGCAGGCTCGCCACGACGACCACGGTGGCGGCCGGCAGCAGACGCTTGGCGCGCCGCAGGTAGAAGCCGGTGAGAGATATTCTCCCAGTTCGGCGCAGTTCGTCGACGAGGAGACCGGTGATCAGGAAGCCCGAGATCACGAAGAAGACGTCGACGGCCACGAAGGCACCGGGCAGGGCGGGCACGCCGGCGTGACCGAGCAGCACCAGCACGAGGGCGAGCCCACGCAGTCCTTCGATGTCGTCGCGGTACCGGCCTGCCAGCACGGTCTCGTCTCGGCTCGCCGTTCCTCCCCGTGCGACGGGGTCACGAGTCGCTTGATCAAGCACGGGCGATCTTTCCTAACCAGCGCTTCCGGCACGGGTACGGGTGGACGCCACGCCGTGGTCCGTTCGCGTTCCGAATGTTGTCAACGTGTGCCGGCCGTCTGGCCGGCAACCCGTGAGCGCGTAGCCGGCGAAGTTGATCGGTGGGGTACGGGAATCCGGCGGGCCGGCGCCAGGTGGAGCAGATTCGATATCGCTGTGATGGCTCGTTGGCTCGCCCGCCCGTCGCCGAACGGCGAGGCACGAGTGTTGTCCGGCGGTGAGCCCAGCAGGGTGATGGCAGCCTCCTCGATGCGGCGCGGATCGGTGCCGGTAAGGCAACCGAGGCCGCTCTGGACGGCCTCGGGCCGCTCGGTGGTGTCGCGAGTGACGACGACGGGCACGCCGAGGGTGGCGGCTTCCTCCTGAAGTCCTCCGGAGTCGGTGATGACGAGGCTGGCGGTGTCGAGCAGCCCGATCATTTGGGGATAGGACAGTGGGGGTGTGATGCGGGCGTTGGGCACGTGCCGGAGCCCGTCGGTGAGGTGCTCGCGCAGCTGGGGGTTGGGATGAGCGACCATGACCAGCTCGATGTCCGGGCAGCGGTGGGCGATCCGGGCCAGGCCGGCGACGGCGTCTCTGATGCCCTGTCCCCAGTTCTCGCGTCGGTGCAGGGTGGCCACGACGGTCCTGCGCTGTGGGTCGGTCCAGTCCGGCGGCTGCGCTGCTCCCGAGCGCAATAGAAGCTGGAGGGCGTCGACGACGGTGTTGCCGGTGACGATGACGGTGTCCGGGTCGATGCCCTCGTCGAGGAGGTTGTGTCGGGCCTGATCGGTAGGGGCCAGGTGCAGGGCTGCGAAGCGGGCGATCATCGCCCGATTCGCTTCCTCCGGGAACGGTTGGTCGAGGTTGCCGGTGCGTAGACCCGCTTCGAGGTGTACGACGGGGACCCGGTTCCAGAACGCCACCATGCCGCCGACCAAGGCGGTGGTGGTGTCCCCCTGCACCACCACCGCCGCTGGTCGACGTTCACCGATGACCTGGTCGATACCGGCGGTCAGCGCGGCGGCTAGCTCCGCGAGGGAGCCGGTGTTCCGCTGCGGTCGGAGGGTGACGTTCGGGATCAGGCCGAACGGTGCCAGCGCCTCGCTGACGCGCCCCGGTTGTTGACCGGTATCGACGACGGTGACGGTGAATCGTGAGTCGAGACAGAGCAGACGCGCCAGGGGTGCTGTCTTGACTCCTTCAGGACGGGTGCCGCAGAGCAGCATGATGTCCGATGCGCCCGTTCTGTCTCGACTCATGTCGGCTCAGCCCTTGGCGGTTGCGCGACGGCGGTGCAGGACGAAGCCGATCCCGGCAGCGATCGCACCAACCCCGAGAGCGATGGGTGCGCCGGCCAGCGGGATCACCGGAATGGGCGGGGCGATGGCATTCGGCCCGCAGTTCGATTCACCGATGGTGACCGAGGCGAGGGTTCCGGCGAGCGCGTCGATGCTCAAGGCCGTGACGCTCAACTGTCCGCTCGTCGAACTCGTCTGCTCGTTCAGCGTGATCGAGAGGACACCTGGCACTGACAGCCCGGTGTTAGGTGCCGGGTTCGCCGGCAGGCTCAGCAGCGTCGTGGTGATCCCAGCGGTCGTGCTGGTCAAGCGAGCGTTGACCAGGCTGGTCGTACCGGTCGCGGACGGCGCGCTCGTCGCGGTGCAGGAGGAGTAGATCGCATCCGCCACCAGCGCGATGGTGGCCAGGCCGTTCGTACCCAGGGTGAGCGAGACCTCCGCGCCCGGTGTCACGAGACAGGAGCCGCCGGCGCCGATGTCGAACGTGCCGCTGGCACCGGCCACGCCAGCACAGGCGGCAGAGGTCCCGTCGTTGAAGGCGCGAACATCCTGGCCGAGAACGCCAGCGGTGATGACGTCCTGGCTACCCAGCACGGCCAGCGACGGGTTGGTGTTGCCGGAGATCGACTCGGTCGTGCCGTCATTGGTGGCACTCGCCGTACCGGAGGAGGCGACCCCGCCGCCGACCAGATCGATGCGCAGTGCGGACGCGGACGATTGGGAGGTGTCGGCCATGGCGGGCGTCGCCACGAGGACGGCGAGCGCGGTTCCAGCGGCCAGGGCCGTGGCTACCCGACCGATGCCGGGTTTGACGATGAGCATGAACTGGTCCTACTTTCTGGTGTTGGTTACAAGATCGGGGCGGCCTTTGCGGGGGAGTTCGCCGAGAGGAGGCGGACGGTCGACCGGGCGTGGCACCTCGGCTGCGCGAGCTGTCTTCTGCCAGTCCGATCTGGCACGGAGAAGGCGGACGAACGCCACCCACACCGCAGCCGACTGGACGTAGCTGTAGAGCCAATGGCTGAGCCCGAGGCCGATCGCGGTAACCAGTCCCAGGTGCCGCTCGCAGCGGGTCCGATACACCAGGCCCCAGACCGCGAAGGGCCCGATGCCGAAGACCGCGACCAGCGGAGGCACGCCCCAGCCTCCGGCTCGCCACCATTCATCGAGGCCCCCGGTGCGGTTCACGTACCAGGCGAGGACACCGAGGCACGCCAGGTAGACCGGTGCACCGACGAGCTGCGTCCAAGGGGCGGACAGGAAGTGTGCAATCTCCAGGGTCGCCGGGTTCCGGATAGCGCGAGATCGCAGGACGGCGGTGAGATAGCGCCCGCACTGCATCGACCCCTGCGCCCAGCGCGCCCGTTGTCTGATCAGCGGACGGACCCGCGTCAACGCCTCCTGCGCGACCCAGGCCTCGGAGCAGTACTCGGTACGACCGCCGGTAAGCAGGATGTGCAGCCCGAGTTCGAAATCCTCGAGCAGCGCGCCGTGCCACGGGGTCCCGTGTTCCGCCGCCACGGCTTCCAGCGCGGACAGCCGCGTGAACTGCCCGTTGCCGCCCATCGCGACGCTGCCGGTGCGCCGCCGCAACGATTGCATGGCAGCGATCGGAGCACGGAACTCCATGTCCTGCAGACGCACCAACAACCGCGCCCACGGCCCGAGTGAGGAGCCATGGCCCCGAGCGCACTGCAGCATGCGGACCTCGATCTGCACGGCAGCGACCTGGGCCGTTCCGAAGTAGCGGCCACCGGCCAGCGCGGCCCGGCAGTGCGGGTCCAGGTAGCTGTCGGCGTCGAGCACGCCGACGATGACCCGGTCCAGGTCACTGGCGGCAGGGACAGACTGACGCAGTTCCCGCCACGCCGCGTTGAGAGCGGCGCCCTTCCCCTGCCCAGCCTCCGGAGGAGTCCGGCTGATCACCCGCACACGCACGTCGTCGCGGAACGCTGCCAGCTCCGCCGCCGTCCCGTCGTCGGAGCCGTCATCGACGCACCACACGGTTACGTCGGGCATGTCCCGCAGCAGACGGTGGAGGGTCCCCCGGATGACCGCGCCCTCGTTGCGACACGGGACGATGATGTGCCAACTGAACCGGGTGTGGTCGCCACCGCCGCACCGTGGCGTGCGTAGGTGCGTCACTAGGATGCTCAGCACGTAGGCGCAGAAGCTGACGCACAGCAGGAACGCCACGGTGTTCAGCAGTGCCAGTGACATCAACTCAGCAGGCATGCGCCACCGGGCCAGGCCGGCTGGCCCGGCCAACCAGGACGGCGAACACGATCGCGACCGCGATCAGGCCGACCATCGTGATCGCCGAACCGATCAGTACGTGGCTACGCCGGTATCCCTCCTCGAATCCCCACGTCTGCATGCTGACCACGACCGCGGCGAGCCGTGCCTGATTTATCACGACCAGCAACACCAAGGCGGCCCCGACGGACAGCACTGCGCGCAGCGGGCGCAGCCGACCGAAGGCCACGAACAGTGACGCCAGCACCACCGGCGGAATCAGCAACACCGCCACCGAACAGCCGGTGGACACCACGAAACCCACCCACCGCTGCTCCAGCGGGAAGACCACGGCGGCGCCGATAGAGCTCGTCTCGGCCACGCCGAGCATCCGAACCAGGCGAGCGTTCAGCCACGCCTCGACAGTTGCGACCTCGTGCCACCGCCACACCAGGGCAGCCGCAACCACCAGGGCGAACGCCCCGCCCACCGCGACCCGCATCCAGGTGGCGATGGTCATGCGGTTCATCCGGACCGCCGCGCGTTGGCGGTGAACCACAGGGCGATGCCGAGAACGATCAGCCCGATTCCGACCAGCAGCCAGGAGTGCACGGCGGCGCCAGTAGCCGCCAGACCCCCGCCCACGGACGGCCCTTTCGTGGGAACCCCGTACATCACCACTCCCTGCCGGTTCCAGTTCGACTGTCGGCGTAGATGCTAAACGGACAGAAGGTGCCATACAGGACGAAACTTCTTTAACTCCACGCTCACGTAAGCGACCCACCACCGGAGCCTCCTGATGGGGCAACTCACCGTCCTGGGAGGTCGCACAGTGAGAGGGCTCGAATGACCCACAGCACGCCGACCCCGGAAGGGCGCCCGCGATCTGCACACCTGCGGCCGTCTCCGCAGGTCGGGCCACAGGTGCGGCGATCTTGTCGAGTGCACCGTCGCCGGCGCTGTCCATGTCCGACTCGACGCGACCTGATGGTCGCTCTCACCTGGTACGTCGGAATCGCCCTCGTCGGACATCTGCGGCGCGAGCCACGTTCACCAAACGCGCATGATCGCGACCGGCTGACTCCACGTTCCCGGCCCCCGCAGAGGCGGTGGGGCCACGGCTCGACGCGACGGGCAGCAGGTCGGCACACCGACCGAGCACCCTGCAGGTGCGTCGACTGTCTGCTGGTCTGGTGGAGGCGTGGCTCGCGGTCAGCAGGAGGCGCCCCGTCCTTCCTCAAGGACGGGGCGCCTGCTGGTAGTGCGGACGGGTCAGCTGGTCGGGAAGTTGTCCGGGGTGCGGATCCGGTTGCGCATGAAGTTGCCCGACTCGGTCAGCACCGACGTCCCGGCGAACTGGGTGCCGCCGCAGGTGCCCGGACGCAACGCCGCGCTGCCCTCGGCCTTGTCGGAGAACGTCCAGTTGGCATAGCTGATCTTCAGCCGATCCATCATGTCCAGCCAGGCGGCGCTGCTGGCCAGGTCGGCCGCACCGTCACCGGTGTACGCGACGGTGCCGAACTCGGTGACGAACATGGGCAGTCGGGCCGCGGCCCGCTCGAGCTCCGCCCGGTAGCTCTCGCGGTGCGATGCGGCATAGAAGTGGAAGGCGTACATGACATTGCTGGCGTTGACCGGGTTGTTGATGACCTCGGTGGCGTTGCCGCCCTCGGAGACACCCAGCGATGACCAGGCCCGGGTCCCAACGATGATCACCGCGTCCGGGTCGTTGGCGCGGATGACCGGGATGACCTGCTCGGCGTAGTTCTTGATGGTGGACCAGCTGACGCCGTTGGGCTCGTTGGTGATCTCGTAGATCACGTTGTTCTTGTTGGCGTGCCGCGCGGAGACGGCCGAGAAGAAGGTCTTCGCCCGCTCCAGGTTGTACATCGGGTCACCCGGGGTCAGCGTGTGGAAGTCGATCAGGGCGTACATGCCCCTTGCGGTGGTCCGTTCAACCAGGTCGTTGACCCGGGCGGTGAAGCCGGCCGGGTCGGTTTCGTAGCCCTGCTCCTGGACGTACATGGCGATCCGGTACAGGTCGGCGTGCCAGTCGGTGGCGAGGGCGTCGAGCGCCTGGTCCTTCGAGCACTGCGGAAACCACTGGATGCCGTGGCTGCTCATGCCCCGTAGTTGGATCGGCCGGCCGTACTGGTTGCACAGGTTGGCCCCGCACACGCGAAGCTGACCGTTGATCGCAACCGGCGTCTGGCCGACCGGCGGCGGAGTGGTCGGCGGCGGAGTGGTCGGTGGCGGCGTGGTCGGTGGGTTCGTCGTTCCGCCCGTGCAGACGGTGCCGTTGAGGGTGAACGACGTCGGCGACGGGTTACTGCTGGTCCAACTGCCGTTGAAGCCGATCGTGGTGGATCCGCCGGTGGCCAGGGCGCCGTTGTAGCTCATGCTGCGCGCGGTCACCGCCGCGCCCGACTGGCTGTACGTCGCCGACCAGCCCTGGACCACCCGCTGTCCCGAGTCCGGGAAGCTGAAGCCGAGGGTCCAGTCGCTGACCGGGTCACCCAGGTTGCGGATGACGACCGAGGCGGTGAATCCGCCGGGCCAGCTGTTGGTCGTGTACGTCACGGCGCAGCCGGTGGCCGCCACCGCGTTCGCGGTGGACAGCGCGGCAGACGCGCCCAGGGTCAGCGCACAGACGGCGCCGGTTGCGAAGAGTTTGCGTCGCGACGCAAGGGAGAGTCGTCTCATCAGAAGGTCTCATTCCGGTGGTGGGAGGGCCGTTCGGGAGCGCTCCCACGGCAGCCTAGGGCTGCCGTAACCGGCACGCAACATCTAGCTGCGTCGAAGTGGTCGGACAGGTTCCGGGAGCTGCGCGCCCGTTTCGGACTCTGCCCGCCGACAAACACGTCGTACCACACGACACGTCGGTAATCAGCGGTTGCGGTAGGCGGCGAGGCCGCCGAGTTCTTCGCTGGCGATGAACACCGACCGGACGTTGAGGATGGCTTCCTCGACGTGGGTGGGGCAGCCCCACGCCGAGTCGCCCCACGAGTCGGCGATCTTGATTTCGGCCGCCGCGGCGCATCCTTCGCTGCCGCCGAGCTGGCAATGCTCGGGGCGTGGCCGGGCGGCCTGCGCGGCGGCGGCAGCACGCAGCCGGGTGGCGAGTTCCGCGGCGGCAGCGGCGCGCTTCTCGGCCTCGGCGCGCAGCTCCCGCTCGGCGCGTACCGCCTTGGCCAGCTCGTCGTGGGCGGCTCTGGCGCGGGCCTCGGCGGCCACTTTCGCCTGCTCGATGTGGTGGTTCTCGATGGCCAGGGCCGCGGTGCCGGTGAAGACCCGGATGAGGGCGAGGTCGGTCTCCTGCGGGGCGCGCGGGCTACGGTGGTACATGGCGAAGGTGCCGAGCAGGCTTCCGTCTCGGGCGAGGATCGGCGTGGACCAGCACGCGCCCAGCCCTGCCCCTTCGGCGAGATCCCGGAAGTCGTTCCAGAACGGGTCGGTGCCGATGTCGGTGACGATCACCGGTTCCCGCCGGTGGGCGGCGGTGCCGCAGGAGCCCACGCCTTCGCCGATGGCGATCCCGTCGATGGCCTGGTTGTAGAAGTCGGGCAGGCTCGGTGCGGCACCATGAAGCAGGTGCCGTCCGTCGGCATCGGCGAGGAGAACCGAAACGAGCACTTCCTCCGGTGCGAGGTTCTCGATACAGCGGGCCATCCCGTCGAGCACCTCGGTCAAGGGCGCCTGGCGAGCGATCTGCTCCAGCAGGGCGCGGTGCTCGGCCATCAGCCGCTGGGCGTGCTTGACCTGGGTGGTCTCCACGCCGATCACCCGGATCCCGGTTACCGCGCCGCCGGCGTCGCGGCGCGGCTCGTAGCTGAAGTCAAAAAACGCCTCCCGCGCCTGCGGGCCGGTACCGAGCACGACTCGGGCGTCCCGGCCGGTGTAGGGCTCACCCGTGCGGTAGACCTCGTCCAGCAGAGCGATGAAGCCCTGGCCCGCCAACTCCGGCATCAGCTCCGCGATCGCCAACCCGGTACGCGCCCGTCCTTCACCGATTGCGGAGAAAAACGCCGGGTTCGCCACCTCCACGACGTGCGTCGGCCCCACCAGCAACGCGAAAACGGCGGTGGACTGCCCGAACAGCGCCCGCAGATCGTCCTCCGCTGCCCACCCTGCGACCGACGGACTCGCAGCGGTCGACCGCTGACCCGATACCGCCGTCATGCCGTAAGCCCCTCTCAGGTGCGCTTTGTCGACGACTGATGGTTGATCGTCCTGGCGGACACCAGAGTATGCGCACGGTCGCGCGGCCACCATGTCGCGTGCCGGCGTGACGCCTCGGGAAGCACCGTGCCAAGAAATTCGCGTGTCAACGAGCTGGTGACAATCCGCGCATGCGCGAACGTCGACGCGAGCAGCACCTCACCAGTCATCGAACACCTCATCTGGGACTGGAATGGAACGCCTTCGGCGACAGCGCGGCCCTCATCGACGCGATGATGACGTATTCGCGGCGTGCGGCCTGCCGCCGGTCACCGTGCCGACGGTCAGCGGCACCACACCCAGCCGATCAAGTCGTTCTACGACCTGCTGGTCGGGCGGACGCTGACGGAGCAGGAGCAGGAGCGGCTCGATCGGTGCTTCCACGTCGCGACGGGCGGCACCGGGAGCGGGCCACATTGACTGGCGACGCGGTCGCGTGGTCCGCTGCGGGCGGCCGGGAGCTGCTCATCGCGAGTCCGGGGGAGCCAGCGCGGACTCCGTCGACGGTCGCCGCGGTAACGCCGCGGAGGCCGGCCAGCCCGGCGCGCGCAGGAGCGGAGGCGCAGGCGTGACGGACTTCGGGGCGGTGCTCTTCGACTGGCAGGGCACCCTCGTCACGACGCCGTCCTACGAGGACTGGGTGAGTACGGCGCTGCGGCAACTCGGTCGCGATCACCGGCCGGCCGCCGTACGCCGGATTGTGGCGGCTATCGTCGGCGCGGCGGGAGAGCCGGACCGGCTGGAACCGACTGCGACGCCGCGCTCCATCGCGAAACGTACCACCGGGTCTTCGCGGACGCGGGGCTCGACCCTGCCCTGTCCGAAGCGCTGTACTCGGTGGAGTCCGACGCCGCCCACAACCCGTTCGCGGCGGACGCGGCACCGGTGCTCCGGGAGATCGCTGGGCATGGTGTGCCGATCGGGGTGGTCAGTGACATCCACTACGACGCGCGCCCGGCCTTCGCCGCCGCCAGCATCGCGGACGTCGTCTCCGCCTTCGTGCTCTCGTACGAGCACGGGGTCCAGAAGCCGGATCCGGCGACCTTCCGGCGCGCCGCCGACGACCTCGGCGTTCCGCCCGAGCAGATCCCGATGGTCGGCGAACGGCACGGCTACGACGGCGGCGCCGTCGAGGTCGGGATGACCACACTGCTGCTCCCGCCGTTACGGGACGTCCGTGAGGAGCGGCTGCACCTGGCCGCCCGGCTGCTCGGCGTACCCGTTGCCCCGTCCAGCGCGCCGTGACGGCGGTGCTGTTGGCTGACTTCCGTCGGGACCTCTACCAGCGCCGGCCCCGACGGGCTGACGCGTTGTTCGCGCTGACGGACGCGCTCTTGTGCACCGCCGGGCCGGTGCACGGCCCGGTCGATCTCACGTTGGCGCCGGAGCCTCGTCGGGGTCACGGTGCCCTGCACGGCGGGCTGAACGCGGGCAGGATCGACATCGACCGGCTCGTTCGTGGCCGCGCTGGAGACCGGCCGCACGTCGTGGACGCAGATCCTGGACGCGGTCCGGCCGATGCCGCCACCGCCGCCCAGCTGGGTGATGTAGTAGACCGGTTCATCACCGTCGGACACTGGCCCGTCGACCCGCCGACGGCTGCTCAACAGATCCGCGCCTCCGATGGCTACGGCGCGCTGGTTCCGCGCACCGCCGCCAGGAGGGTGTCAAGCAGTTCGCGGGTGTGCGGCTCGTCGAGTACCTCACCGATCCACGCTGCGGAGTCGGCGCGCTCCGGGCAACGGGCGTTCGCCTTCAGCCAGTCGGTCGCGGCGAGTTCGGTGATGTGCCCGAGCTGGGCGATGAGCATCGAGAAGTGCCCGCGCCGATGCACCGTCGCCGGCCCAGCCGCCCCCCGGTACGCATCGATCAACGCGCGGGCTCGGCCAGGGTCGGAACGGGCGAACTCGAAAAGCACGCATCCGAGCTCCTGGCTCGGATCCCCCGGCCCGCTGTCGTCCCAGTCGATGACACACACTCCGCCGGCCGCGGTCGGCACGACGTTGTCCGCCCACAGGTCGCGGTGACAGGTCCGCAGCATCCGGGGCGGCTCGATCCAGGACTCCAGTGCGACCAGCTCGTCACGCAGATCCGCCAACCGGCCGGCGAACGGCGCCCCTGCTGCTGCCAGCAACCGCACCAGTTCGTCCCAGCGATCCGCGCCGATCGGCTCGTGATACCACGGATCCACCCTGCCGGGCTCCGCGAACGGCACGCGGTGGATGGCGGCCACCACCGCACCCACCAGCGCCGGATCGAGACAGGGGTCGGGAGCCTCCACATCGACCCACTCGTACACCCTGACCTGCCGGCCTGCCACGGTGGCGAAGACACTTCCCTCGCTGGTCCGCCGCACCTGCGGGGTCGGTACGCCAGCCGCGTGGGCGGCCTCCTGGAACGCCGCCGCCACCCGCACCTCATCCTCGCCGGACTGGCGGACCGGTACCTTCACCGCCCACCTGCCGTCTGCCGTGTCCAGCCGCCACACGACACCTTGCCTGCCCCGCGCCACCGGCCCGTCCGACATCCGCACGACCCGGCCGAGCGCGAAACGCCGAGCGATCTGCACCGCATCCATCAGGCCACTGCAGCACACCCAAGCAAAGCAGGACCCCGCGGTCCCGCCGCCACGGGCAGAGCCGATGTAGGGATGCCCGGTGGACGCGGCGGCGGTCACAGGCGAAGCCTTGGCGCGTCGCCGCGGCAGCTACTCGCGGACCCCGGTCCCCAGGCCGGTCTCCCTGGCCCTGCCGGCGGGCCGCTGGCGGATCCTGTCGCGTGCCGCGCGGCTGGCGTGCCTGGCCGGCGGGTCGGATCCTCACCGGCAGCCGTGGAGGCTTCTGGACAGCGGCTTCACGGACGTCACGCACGAGGTGATCCGTGGCGGGCACGTGCACGTGGTGTCCGGCACGCGAGCCACCTGCCCTTGACCTCGCGGGCTTACCGGCTGCTGACGAGTTGCCGTACGGGATGCCGGACGGTGCGCCGTTGGGTAGCGTCGCGTCGTGTTCGATGACGTGCCGCGTCCGATCTGGCCGGCGGTAAGGTGATCATGACCGATCTGGATCTGTTGGTGCTCGGGGGCGGTACCGCCGGCCTGGTCTCCGCCGTGATCGCTGGCGGGCTCGGGGCCCGGGTGGCGCTGGTCGAGCGGGACCGTACCGGCGGCGAGTGTCTGTGGACCGGGTGTGTGCCGAGCAAGGCGTTGATCGAGGCGGCCGACCTGGCGCACCGGATGCGCCGCGCGAGCCGGGTTGGCCTGGCACCGGTGGAGCCGGACATCGACCTGGCGGACGTAATGGCGCACGTGAGGGCTGCTCAGGAGGCGATCGCACCGCATGACGCACCGCAGCGGGTCCGCGCGGCCGGCGCCGAGGTCATCACGGACGAGGCCGTCTTCGTCGGGCCCCGCAGGCTACGGCTGGCCTCCGACGGCCGGGAGGTGACGGCGCGGTGCGTGCTGGTGGCGACCGGATCACAATCGCGGCTGCCGCCGGTGCGAGGGCTGGCGGCGGCCGATCCGTTGACCAGTGACACCATCTGGGGCCTGCGGGTGCTGCCGCCGCGGCTGCTGGTGCTCGGCGGCGGGCCGGTCGGCTGCGAACTCGGTCAGGCGTTCGCCCGTCTCGGCAGCGCGGTGACGCTGGTGGAACGGGCACCGCACCTACTACCACGTGAGGATCCGGAGGTCGGGCAGCTGATCGCCGACCGGCTGCGAGACGAGGGCGTCGACGTGCGCACCGCCACCCAGGTGACCGAGGTGTCCGCCGCTGACCCATGGCGGGTGCGACTGACCGGAAGCCAGCCGGGAGCCGTCGGCACCGACCGGATCCTCGTCGCGGGCGGGCGACGACCTCGTACCGCCGAACTGGGCCTGCGAACTGCCGGCGTGGCCGTCACCGACCAGGGTGCGGTCCGGGTGGACAGCCGGATGCGGACCACCGCCGCGGGTGTGTACGCCGCCGGTGACGTCACCGGCGTGCTGCCGTTCACTCACGTCGCCGCCCACCAGGCAGGCACGGCCACCCTCAACGCGCTGTTCTGGTTGCCCCGCCATGTGCGCTACCTGCCGATGCCGTACGTGGTCTTCACCGACCCCGAGGTCGCCCGGGTCGGCCTGCGCGGCGCGCAGGCCCGCCGCCGGTGGGGTGACCGTGCCATCATCACCCGTCTCGACCTGACCGACGTGGACCGGGCGGTGGCCGCCGGACGCACCGACGGGTGGGCGCAACTGGTCGCCGATCCGCGCGGTCGTCTGGTCGGCGCCACAGTGGTGGCGCCCGCCGCCGGTGAGGTCATCGGCGAGCTGGCCACCATGGTCGCCCGTCGTGGCCGGCTCACCGACCTGTACGCCACCGTGCACCCCTACCCGACGTATGCGCTTGCCGCCGTGGACGCCGTGGGCGAGCACCTGCAGGCGCGGCTGCTGACCCCGGCCACACGCCGGCTGACCCGGCCGCTGCTGGCCGCGCTGCGCACCGCCGCCCGCACCGCATGACGCCGCACCGCGACCCGAGGGCGATCGCCCGCGCGGCCAACCGGGTCCGGCGCATCCTGGTGCCATACCACCGCGCGCGGGTCATCGGCCTCGAGCACATCCCGTCCGGCCCGGCGCTGTACGTCGCCAACCACAACGGCGGCTTCTACACCGGCGACACCTACCTCTTCGCCGCAGCCGTCCACCACGCGCGGGGACTCGCCGACACACCGTGGGTACTCACCCACGACCTCGGGCTGACCCTGCTCGGACGCTGGCTCCGGCCCCTCGGCGCGATCCCCGCCGATTTCGCGACCGCCGCGGCACTGATCACAGAAGGTCACAAGGTTCTCGTCTACCCCGGCAGCGACGCCGACGGCGCCCGCCGCTGGACCGACCGCCACAAGGTCATCTTCGACGGTCGCGTCGGCCACGCACGCCTCGCGATTGCCTGCAACGTGCCGGTCATCCCGGTCGCCGCGGCCGGAGCACACAACACCGCCATAGTCCTGCACGACGGTGCCGCCGTGGCCCGGCTGCTACGCACCCGACGGTGGCTGCGCCTCGCACGGTGGCCGCTGCTACTCAGCCTGCCGTGGGGCCTGACCTTTCTCCCCGCAGTGCCTTATCTACCGTTACCGGCCCGCATCACCATCACCGTCGGCCCACCCCTGCACTTCGACCGACACGGCGCCACCGCCGCCACCGACGACGAGTACGTCACCCGCTGCGCCGCTCTGATCCATGCAGCCGTCCAAGCCCAACTCGACCACACCGAGCCGTGAAAACGCCTGCCGCGCCTCGGCGGAGGTCGTCTCGTCGTCGTAGCGCGATCCGTCACGACTCGGCCTGTCCAGGCAGTTGACCGCGAACGGCACACCGGCCCGGTGCGCTAGCATCAGGCGACCCAGGTGGCCAAGCAGGCGCTGCGGGCGCTGCTCGAAGGACCCACCCCCGCCGCGCGGGCCGCCGGCCCCACCAGCGCATTCGACGGCGACTCGAGACGCCTCCCCGGGGCGACCAGCGCGCCTTCACGTCGGGGTGCTGCACGACCGAATGCCCATCTGACCGGGCGTGCTGCGGGCGACAAGTAGCTGCCGCTCTCAGAGCACGCCGGCCAGCCGGCCACGCCAGTCGCCGAGGACCGATTCCGGCTCGGCGTTCAACACCGACTCGAGCAAGGTGGCGTAGACGTCCCGGAAGTCGATGGTGAACTTCATATCACCGCGGTCGAGGTCGGTCAGGCTGGGCGCCTCGCCGTGCAGGCCGCCGCGTACTGCGGCGCCGAGGAGAAGCACATTCGAGGCGGTGCCGTGGTCGGTGCCGTCGGAGCCGTTGGCCCGTACCCGGCGGCCGAACTCTGAGTAGACGGCGGTGACCACCCTCCGGCCGGCGTCGGTGCGCGCCATCCGGGCGGCGAATCGGGTCAGCGCCCGGTCGAGCTGCCCGAGCAGGACCTCCTGCAGCTGCTTCTCGTCGGCGTGGGTGTCGAAGCCGCCGAGCGACACCGAGAACACGCGGGTGGTGACGCCGGCCTCGATGCACTGGGCGACCAGATCCAGCTGCGCGTCCAGTGATGTTCGGGCGCCTCCGGTCGCGGTGGCCGGAACCGTCTCCGCCTCCTCGTCGCTCTCCTCGCCCGCTGTCGCGTCGCGGACGTCGCGGATCATCTGGTCGACCGCGCGCAGGTCGGCGAAGCAGGCGGCGGCGCGCGCCCGGGCCGCCGACTCCCCCGGCTCCGCTGTCGCCAGCGCGGTCAGCGCGGATTCCGGCAGGCCACGAGGGACCGTCCGGCCGCTCACCGGCACCGAGGCGCCCGCCGCGCGCTCCCCCGCCAGGAGCGGCGGCAGTGCCGGTTCGAAGGAGACCGCTAGCCGTGGGTCCCCGCCGCTCCGGTCCAGCCAGCGGCCCACCCATCCGGTGGTAACGGGGCGCCCGGGCTCGGCGGTGTGCCAGATGTCCATCGACCGGAAGTGGCTGCGATCGGGCTTCGGGTAGCCGACGCCGCGCACCACCGCGAGCCGGCCCTCGCCGTAGAGCGTGTGCAGCCCGGCCAGCGCCGGGTTCAACCCGACCTCGTCGTCGAGACGCTTGACCTCCTCCGCCGCGTACGCCAGCTCGGGGCGGGCATCGTGGTAGGCCGGGTCGGCGAACGGCACGACGGTGTTCAAGCCGTCGTTACCGCCGTACAGGGTCACCAGGACCAGCGTCCGGGCGTCGGAATCCCGATCGCCGGCGGTGTCCAGCAGGTCGTCCAGCCGGTACGCGGCGGCACCGGCGGCCAGGGCTGCCGCCCCGGCCACGCCGCTGGCCACCAGGAACCGCCGCCGGGTCAGGATGTCCACGCCGATCTCCTTCAGCTGACCGTGTACTCGGGGCTGATCAGGCCGGCGACGATCAGCCGGCGTGGTTCACCGGCCAGCGGCACCAGGGCCGTCCGGGTGCGCTCGCTCCACCCGTCGACCACGAGCAGCCGGGCCAGCGCGTCGGGCCGACCGTCGCGCGGCGCCGCCGCCAGCCGGGACAACACCGCCGGAGCGACGGCACGGACGAGCTGCTCGGCGACGCGCAGTCGCGCCTGCGCCGACGAGGTGGTCAGCCAGGCGGTCCCGGCCGGCCAACCGCCGACGCTGGGCGGGCGCAGCGGCACCTGCTCGAGCGCGTTCAAGCCTGCGACCAGTTGCCGGCGACGCTGCGCGGACAGGGCCCACGGACGTATCCCGAGCTGCCGCATCGCCCCCACCGCCCACTCGACGGGCTGTTTGACGAGGGTGTCCCGGGTCTGCGCGAAGTCCGGCGCGGTGAAGATCTGGCGTAGTGTCGCCACGGTGTCGGCACCGGCGAGTCCGCCCGGGGCCGGCAGGTTCGCGCCGGCGAACCGGAACCAGAGCCGGTCGGCCACGAACCGTGCGGTCTCCGGCCGCTCGGCCAGCAGCCGGGAGTACGACCGGGCGTCGAAGGCGGCGGTGAAGCCGAGAATCGTCTTCGGCCCGGGGTCGTGCCGGCGCGGCTCGAACCGCGCCATCCCGGTGCGGCGGTCGACCGTCCAGCCGGTGAGGGCGCGGGCACCCTCCCGCACGTCCGCCTCGCTGTAGCCGCCGCCGATGCCGAGGGTGAACAGCTCCATCAGCTCCCGGGCGAGGTTCTCGTTCGGGGCCTTCCGGGTGTTGCGCTGCCCGTCCAGCCACAGGATCAGGGCCGGATCGCGCACCATCGCGTCCACCAGCGGTGGCAGCGCTCCGCGCCCGAGCCGGCGCAGGGTCTCCAGCTGCCGCAACATCAACCCTGCGGAGCGGACCTTCTGCACGCTGGTCGCCCAGTGCCCGTGCCAGAAGAACAGTAGCTTCTCGGCCAACTGGTGCTCGGCGGCGACCATCCGTCCCAGCCACCAGTCGAGAAGCCGGGTGACCTGCTCTCGCCGCTGCTGGTTGGCCCACCGCCGCTGCTCCGAGCTCGCCCCGCGGTCGAGTTGGGCGGCCGGGTCCGGGCCGAGGACCGGCACCGGGGTGTCCGCCGCGCCACGATCCGGGCCGTCCGGGGCGAGCAGCCGATCGAGGGTACGGGCGAACCCGTCGCGTTCGGCCGCGTCCACCTCCTCGGCCGTCGGCCCGAACGTCGCCCGGCGCAACAGGTGCGCCACCGCCACCCGCTCAGTCACCGGGCAGACGGTACGGTACCAATGTACGACGACGGTAAGAACCCGGTCCGGGACGGACAAACAAACGACCGTCGGCCCGAGCCCTGTCAGCCGTTGCCCCGGCGACCGCCCTGCGGGCGCGACCCCGCGCACGCCTGCTGTGCCTGCTGCCAGGTGGCGTCATCGACGCCGGGCGGCCGCAGCGCGTCCTCCCCGCCCGGTCGCCCCGCGCTGCCGGGCGAACCGGATGGGCGGGCGGTGGGGCGGGCCGTCCGGTTCGGTTGGCCGCTGCGACCCGGACGGGCCGAGGCCAGGTCGTCCGGCACGTCGATGCCCTGATCGCGCAGGCAGGCGACGTACGCGGCCAGGCGGTTCGCCGCATCGGCCACCGCCGGCGGCTCCGCCGGAGATTCACCACCGCATCCCGCCGCGAGCATGAGCGTGGCTGCACCGACGGCCACCGTTCGCCGCCGACGGCTACCAGACATGGGTTCCTCCTCCGGGCGTTTGGCGGGACGAACACCCGCACTGGGCCGGCAGAGAGGACAAACCTCGGGCCGCCCTTGGTCGCGCCTCGGAGCCATCTCGGAGTGCACAACTGTGAGGCAGTTCCGAGCCGGTACCGAGTCGCCGGCCAGGAACCGCCGGCACAATCGGCGCCCATGGGCTCCCACCTGCACCTCTGGCCGACGGTGACTCGGTCACCGCCACCGAGGTCACCGGCCAGGAGTGAGTGGCGAGCCGCCGACTGATCGGCGTCGGGCCGGTGGCGGAAGACCGCCACCGGCCCGACCGACCGCGGGATCCCGGATCAGGACAGGGTGAAGGAGTCCAGGTCCAACAGGTAACCCGCGCCGCCCCTGAAGACAAGGTGGACTGCGCCGCCGCCGGAACCGGACAGGTTGGTCGTGACGGTCCGGAAGGTCGTCCAGCCGCCTGTCGCGGGCACCGCGACGCTACCCAGCAGGGCTCCGGTGGCTGAGCCGGACCGGATCTCGATGGTGCCGCCGTTGGTGCCCGAGGAAACCCGGCCGGAGAACGTGGACTTGCCCGTCGTGGAGACCGAGGCGTAGCCGACCCAGTCGCCGTTGTTGATGTAGCCGACGGTGGCACCACCGTCGGCTGCCGCGTGCTGCGCGATCTGCACCCCGGACTGTGCGGTGAAGGATTCCCCCTGCACGGTCGCGGGACTGCCGCCGCCGGACCGGGTGAGGAAGGTGCGCAGTTTGGTGGCGTTGCCCGCGGCGTCGCCGGTGATGATGTAGTACATCATCCCCGCGTCGGAGACGTCGCCGTTCTTGTTCATGATGTTGTTGACGACGTTGTGCACGAACCGCAGCCGGGCGTCGCTGTCGTTGGCCATCCAGGACCACTTGCCCTCGCCGCCACCGGTGCCCAAACCACCGTTCTGGTCCTGGATCCTGGTGTACTTCACCTGAGGGAAGGCCCGACGGATGTCGGCCAGGTTCCAGATGTTCTGCTCGTCGTCGTGGTTGTTGTTCCAGTCGGAGTGCGAGATCAGGGTGACGTGCTGGTGAACCGCAGTGTTCGAACCCTGCAATGCCCGATAGATGACCCCCATCGGCCCCGCCCCCACCAGGCACAGCCGGCTGCCAGCCGTTGAGGCGTTGACCGCTGACCGCAGACTGGTCACCGCGCCGTTCAGGTTGGCCTGGCTGTCCCGGAAGATTCCGCTCACGTTGTACCCGAACTGGCCGCCGGTTCCCTCGGTCGCGGTCTTCATGTCGCGCTCCCAGCTCGCGTTGGAGCTGCCGAGGTGGGAGTTGTAGTCCCAGTGCACCAGCCGGGACTGCTGGCCTTTTTCGGCGAGCAGGGCCAGTGCCATCGACGAGGCGCCGATGTCGTCGCGGTCGTGGAAGTTGCCGTCCGAGCTCCACGCGATCCGCGCGCAGTTGAAGTTCAGCGCCGGCGCGGCGGCAGCCGCTGGCGCCGCCAGCGACAAACCGAGCAGGGCCGCGGCGGCAGCGGCCGCCACCATGGTGCGCGACGCCAGCCTGGTGGTTCGTGTCATGCCTTTCCTCCTTACCTTCGGGACGGTTGGTGGTGTGGATCCATTGAATACACTGGATACCATCGACGTCAATAAATACAGATTGGTAACTTGGAGCGAGCCTCAACGCACCGAGCCGGTCCAGCGCGGCCGGTCGACGCACGCCGCCGACGACGACCGGTCGTGACTCAGGACGCGCCGATGGCGGGCACCACGACGGTGCCGCTGCGGATGTTCGGCACGGCTGCCCGGATGTGCGACCGGGCCAGTTCCTCGGCCCGGTCGGCGTCACCGGCGCCGAGCGCCTCGATGATCGCCAAGTGCTCCGGATGTGTCTCATGCGGGTCCCGGTAGAGGCCGGGGGCGAGACTCGTGGTGAGGATCCGGTGCACCTCGGCGGTCCGGCTGAGCAGGGGTTCGCCGGCCAACGCCAGCAGGGCCCGGTGGAACGCGACGTCGGCCTGGTAGTACGCCTCGGCCGACCCGGTCGCGGTGAGCTGCTCGTACGCCTCTTCGAACAGCACCCGCAGCCGGGCCAGTTCGGCGCGGCCGACCTTGGCGGCGGCGAGGCGGCACGCCAGCCCTTCCAGCACGGCACGGATCTCGAAGACAGCGGTCATGCGCTCGGCGTCGAAGCCCTCGGCGTGCCAACCCCGGGGACCGGCGCTGACCAGCCCTTCGCCCTCCAACCGGGCCAGGGCGCGGCGCACGGGGGTACGGCTGACCCCGAGCGCGACGGCGACCTCACTCTGGTTGACCGGATGCCCGGCCGGGATCTCGCCGCTGAGCAGCATCTGGCGGACCCGCCGGTAGGTGCTCTCCTCGACCGGGAGATAGGTCGCGTCGGTACTCACAGCAGCCCTTCGTCAGCGGGGTCCGGTGCACCTGCCCGGCTACCATGGGGCCGCAGCCGGACGGCCCGCGACTGCGCGGCGGACAGGTAACAGGCTTCCACGACCCGCATCGTACGGACATAGTCCGCCGCCGGCGTCTCCGCTGCGGTCCGGCCGAGCAACGCGTCCACGAAGTTCTGCTGGGCGGCCACCGCACATCCGCCCTTCCAACCCGGTGGAATCCGGTAGTCGTGCGGGACCATCCGGCCGCCCCGGCGCAGGAGGGCCATCGTGCCGTCGTCGGCCACCTGCAGGGTGCCCCCGGTACCCTCGACCGACATCGTGCCGTACGCCAGGCTGCGGACCGTCGCGGTCGCGGCCGACCGGTCGGCGTCGTAGACCACGATGCCGCCCCGGGCCATGTGCAGCACCGCCACCACCAGGTCCTCGCCGGCCACCGCCGGGTTGACCGTGGCGGTGACGCACTGCACCTGCTCGATCTCGCCGAAGAGGAACCGGGCGGTGTCGACGTAGTGCACGCCCGTCTCGAACAGCACCAGCCGCGGCATGGTGGCGAAGTAGGGCTGGTCCGGGTAGGGGTGTTCGCCCCAGCCGTCGCCGGGCCGCATCCGCATGGTGGTGTGGAACGGCCGGCCGATGGCACCGTCGTCGATCAGCCGCTTCGCCTCCCGGTACCACGGCTGCCACCGCCAGTTCTCGTTCACCACCAGCGGCACCCGGTGGCGCTCCGCGAACTCGGCCAGTTCGGCGGCCTCGGTCACGGTCGGGGCCAGCGGCTTCTGGCAGAGCACCGGCAGCCCGTGGGCGACGGCCCGGCGGACCAGGTCGCCGTGACTGGCGGGAGGTGTGCAGATGTCTAGGAAATCCGGCTGGAGCTGGTCGATCGCGGCATCCAGGTCGACGTCGGACCAGCCCACGCCGGCCTCGCGGGCCACCGTGGCGACCCGTTCCGGGTCCCGGTGACCCACCAGGCCGACGATCTCCGCGCCGGACACGTCCCGCCAGGCCGCGAGTTGGATCGGCGCGAAGTAGCCGGCTCCGACCATCAGTCCCCGCAGCGTCCGTTCCATCAGTTCCCTCCCCCGCGCCACAGCCGCCGGTCGGCGGCGGTGACGATCGCCTCGCCGACCTCGACCGTTGCGGCGGTGCCTCCGATGTCCGGGGTGAGCACCCGGCCCGCGGCGAGCACGTCATCGACCGCGCCCTCGATCACCGTCGCCACCTCCGCCGCGGCCGGGTCGGCGTGCCGGTCGGCGAGCCAGTCGAGCATCATGGCTGCCGAGAGCACGGTGGCCACCGGGTTCGCGACGCCCTTGCCGGCGATGGTCGGTGCGGAGCCGTGCGCCGGCTGGAACAGCCCGTGCCGGTCACCGACGTCAGCGGAGGCGGCCAGGCCGAGCCCGCCGACGGTGGCGGCGGCCAGGTCGGAGATGATGTCGCCGAACATGTTCTCGGCCACCACCACGTCGAACAGGTCGGGCTGCTGCACCTGGTAGGCGGTCATCGCGTCGACGTAGACGTGGTCGGTCGCGATGCCGGGATGCCCGGCCGCGACCTGGTCGAAGACTCGACGGAAGAAGGCGTACGAGCTGAGCACGTTGGCCTTGTCCACGCAGGTGACGATGCTGCGGCCGTCGCGAGGGCGGCCGGTCCGCTTGGTGGCCAGCCGGAACGCCTGCTCGGTGACCTTCCGGGTGCCGGTCGCGGTAATCACGATGGTGTCCGTCGCGACCTCCTCCCGGACGGTGCACCCGCCGGTACGGGAGGCGTAGAGACCCTCGACGTTCTCCCGGACGACGACGTAGTCGATCGGCGGCGCCGCCGTCAGCGGGCTGGTCAGGCCGGGCCAGGACCGGACCGGCCGGATGCCGGCGTACAGGTCGAGATCGAACCGGAGCCGGAAGATCACGTCGCCGTTGACCTCCCGACCGTCCGGATGGCGCGCCTCGGGCAGGCCGATCGCGCCCATCAGGATGGCGTCGGCGCGGACGCACTCGTCGTACGTCTCGTCAGTGAGCGCCACACCCTCGCGTTGCCACCGGCCCGCTCCGGCGTCGTGCGCCACGAGGTGGACGCCCACGCCGCCGTGCCGGCTGGTGACGTGGGTGAGGACGCGGGTCGCCACGTCGGTGATCTCGGGACCGATGCCGTCTCCGGGCAGGACGGCGATGCGGTACTCGGTCATGCGGGCACCTCCGGTCGGGCCTCGGTCACAGGTGTCAGCGGAAAGACGGCGGCCGCAGTGGCGGCGAATACCTGTCGACGCTCCGCCGGGGTGAGCCTTACCGCGTCGAACTTCGCCAACTCGACCGGGATGTTCTCGATGTGGTCGCTGCCGAACATGACCCGGTGCGCGCCGAGCCGGCGCACCATCTGCCGCACACTGAAGGCCGGGCACCACGAGGGTTCGAGGTAGACGTTGGGCCGGGCGTGCGCCACCTCGATGGCCTCACCGCAGAAGGCGCCGAACCCTGCGTGGCAGAGCACCGTCGGAACCGCCGGGTAGCGGCTGGCCGGAGCCAGAGCCCGATGCGGGAGGGTATGCGGCCCGCCGAGGCCGGTGTGGATCATCACTGGTACGCCGTGGTCGGCGGCGAGCCGGAACACCTTGTCACAGGCATCCTCATCGGGCGCCACCCGGAACCCGTGGGTATGGATCTTGATGGCCACAAATTTCGCGCCGGCCAGAAGCGCGCCGGCCGCCTGCCGGTAGTCCGCCTCCCGCAGCCGGGGGTCGATGTTGACAATCCCCGCGATCCGCCCGGGCCACCGCGTGGCGGCGTCGAGGATCTGGGCGTGCACCTGTTCGGACGTCGTCCGGTCGGCGTCCGGCTGCGGCATCACGAGGGTGGTTGTGATGTCGTAACGGTCCATTGCCGTCAGCAGCGCGGCGGCGTCCGCCGTGTAACCGGTAGCGGCGGACCGGCCGAAGTGTCCGTGCACGTCGATCAGGGAAGTTCCGACGGATTCGCTGTGCTCGCCGTATACGTTAATGTTGTCACCCATCCTGTTGCTCCACTGCCCCGAGCCGCCGCACCACGGCCAGCAGATCCTCGGCACTGCCGACATTTCCGGGAAAGACCACATAGGTCAGTCCGGGAAAGCGGCTGTCCGGGCCTGCCCGCCAGACCGGCACCCCCGGGCGGATCTGACCCAGCACCTCGGCTCGTACGATGCCGAGGCCGGTCGTAGCGACGTCGCTCGCTGTGATGCCGCCCTTGCCGACCACGTACGCGGGGCGTACCGGTAGCCGGGCGACGATGCGGACCAGACCCGCCGACACCCGGACGCTGCGCTGGAGTGTCTCGTCCGCAGACGGCGCGGTCAGTACCGCCCGGCTGGTGTAGACCACGGTGTCCCGCCCGGAGCCGAGGGCGGCGCCGACGATTCCGGCCACCCGGTCGACCTCGGCGTCTGCCTCCCGGCCCTCTCCGGCGAGGGCCGCCGCATCGGTCTGCACCCCGAGCACCGTGTCGGACGCGAGCAGCCGGGTGAGCTGTGCGGTGGTCGCGGGTACGTGGGAGCCCACCACTACCAGACCACCGGGGCCACCTCGCCGCCCGGTTCCCACCTCCGTCGCGGTCAGGAGGCCACGTGGCGCGATTCCGGCGCGGACCGGAACGAACGAGGCGGCGGTACGGTACAGCAGGCGCACCCCGGCCGCCTCGGCGGCCAGCGCTCCGGCGACCAGGACCTCCAGGTCGGCCAGCGCCAGCGCGTCGCAGACGCAAACGGCACCTCCCCGCAGCCCGGCGAGGCGGTCGGCCACGACCGCCGGCCCGCCCCGGCGCAGGTCCGCGAGGGCCAACACCCCGACCTCCTCGCGCCGGATCCGGCCGGCACTGCGTTCGGCCACCCAGTCCGGCAGGTCAGAGGAGGTGAATCCGAATGTGGCGTCCCGGGCGTAGGGCGTCTCCCCGACCGGGAGCCACCGGTCGCCGTCGGCCACCCAGTGCCGGCCGTCGATGGTGACCCGGCCCCCCTCAAGGAAGGCCGGTACCAGCAACACCCCGTCGACGGCACCGCCGAGCCCTTCGGCCAGCGCCAGCGTCTCGCTCGGAAAGTGCCCCCGCAGCGTCGAGTCGCCCCGGCTCACGACGGCGACGGCACGCCCCGTTCGCTGCGCCGCGGTCCGGACCTGCCAACCGGTACGGAAGTTGACTTCCGCCGCCCGTACCGGGTCCAGCGCACGCGAATTGGTCAGCAGGTACAGCGCCGGCGGTCCGGCAGCGAGTTCGGCAGCGATCGACGGTACGTCCCAGCGGGTGAGCACCGGCACGTCATGCACCGTCTGCGTTCCGGTCGGATCGTCGTCGAGCACCACGACCGTGCGACCGACGGCGCCGATCCGCTCCGACAATGGCGGCACGAACGGCTCGGACCACGGTGGTGGCAGGGCTTGACTGTCCGGTGTGAACGGAGCGGCGGTCATGACCCGATCAACTCCAGCTGGACCCCGCCGCTACCGGCGGGATCGAGGAAGACCGCGCGCCGGCCCCGGGTGCCCTGGTGCGGTGCCGGCTGCGCCGGCGGCACGCCGACCCCGGCGCCCTGCCAGGCCATCCCGACGTCCGGCACGGCGAAGCAGAGATGGTGTAGGCCGGGGCCGTGCCGGTCCAACCAGTCGTACAGCGGATGCGGCCGGACCAGGGGTTGCACCAGTTGCAGATGGACGTTGCCCAGATCGAGGTGGGTCAGCAGGACGGCACCGTCATTGACGGCCTCTGCATGGTCGACCACGAAACCGAGCCGGTCCCGCCAGAGCGCCAGGGCCTCCTCGGTGTCCGGTACGACGAGGCCGATGTGGTCGAGCCCGTTGATCTGCTCGCGCATCGTCATCCCTTCACCGCTCCAGCGGTCAACCCGGACAGGTAGTAGTCCATGAGGAACGAGAAGACGATCACCACGGGCAGCGCTCCGAGCAGCGCGCCGCCCATCAGCTGGCCCCAGGCGAATACGTCGCCGACTTGCAGGGCGTTGACCAGGCCCACCGCCACCGGCTGCTTGTCGGCGGAGCGGACGAAGGTCAACGCGTACAGGTACTCCTGCCAGCAGAGGGTGAAGGCGAAGAAGAAGACCGACACCACTCCGGGCAGCACCAGCGGTAGGTCGATCACCACCATCGCCCGCAGCCGGCTGGCGCCGTCGATCCGCGCCGCCTCGGCCAGCTCGACCGGCAGGCTCTGGAAGTAGCTGGAGAGCATCCAGGCGATGAACGGCACCAGGAAGGTGAGGTAGACCAGGATCAGCGCGCCGAGCGTGTTGGCCAGGTGCAGGCGGTTGATCACGACGTTCATCGGAATGAACAGCAGCGCCGGCGGCAGCAGGTACGTCGAGAACACGATCACGCCGACAATCGCACCGCCTCGGTAGCGCAGCCGGCCCAGGCTGTACGCGGCGGGCACCCCGATGAGCAGCGCGATGGCCGAGGCGCAGAGGGCGACGATCAGGCTGTTCAGGGACCAGGTGAGGAATTTCGTCTCGGTCAACAGCGCCCGGAAGTGTTCCAGGGTGAGCCCGCTGACCGCGAACGGCTGGTCGGCGACCCGGTAGAGGTCCGAGCCGGTACGCAGGGAGGTCAGCGCCATCCAGGCGAACGGAAAGAGGGTGAAGAGACTGAACAGGGTCATCGTCACGGTGATCAGCAGCCCACGGGTGATCCGCAGCCGGCGTACCAGCCGGGCCGTCCGTGGCGAGGGAGCAGGCAGTGGCCGTGCGGTCCGGCCGGACAGGGCGGTCATGTCACTTCGCCTTTCGTCGCATCACGGCCAACTGCAGCGCGATGATCGCGGCCAGCGCGGGGAACACGAAGAACGAGATCGCCGAACCGGTGGCGATGTCCGCTCCCCGGATTCCGGTACGGAACGCCAGCGTGCTGATCAGGTGTGTGCTGTTGACCGGGCCGCCGTTGGTCAGGATCCAGACGATCTGGAAGTCGCCGAGGGTCTGCACGAACGAGAAGAGGGTGACCACGACGAGGATCGGCGCGAGGTGCGGCAGGATGATGTACCGCAGCCGCTGCCAGGCGCTGGCACCGTCGACGACCGCCGCCTCGACGAGGTCCTTCGGCACGGTGGCCAGCCCGGCGAGGATGATGATCCCGAAGAAGGGCGCACCCCGCCAGATGTTGACCGTCTGCACCGCGGCCATCGCCCAGCCGGCCTCGCCGAGCCAGGGGATGTTGCCGTCGACCAGGCCGACCTGCCGGCCGAGGTAGGTCAGCACGCTGAAGTCGGCCTGGAACATCCACATCCAGGCCAGCACGCTCAACGACGAGGGCACCACCCAGGGCAGCAGGAACGCCGCGCGGAAGAACCGGCGGAACCGCCGTACCTCGTTCAAGGCCAGCGCCATCACCAGGCCGAGGACGAGCTTGGCGACGACCGCGGTCACCGTGTAGTTGAAGGTGTTCCACATGGTGCGGCCGAACACCGGGTCGTCGATCAGACCGAGGTAGTTGGCGAGGCCGACGAAGGAGACCGCATCGCTGCCGAGTGACTTGTCGGTGAGGCTGAACCAGACGGTCAGCACCAGCGGATAACCCACCAGGCCGAGCACGACGACCGCCATCGGCAGCACGAGCAGGTAACCCAATGGGGCCTCCCGCTCCAGCAGCGACCAGCGGCCCGCAGCGGCCCCGGGGGCATGCCGCCCCGGCGGCGGGCCGATGCCCGCCGCCGGATCGAGGGTGTCCGTGGCCATGGTCATCAGCTCTCGTAGACCTTCTTGAGTTCGTCCTCGGCCGCTCGGATCGCCTCGTCCACCGAGGCCTTACCGCTGATCACCCGGGCGAACATGTTGACGATGGTCTGGTTGTTGTACGCCTGGGCCGACTGCCGCGAGGCCGGGCCGGGCCAACCGGGCATGCGCCCGTCGGCCGCCAGGCCGCGGAGCCCGTCGAGCTTGGGCTCGGAGTTCCACGGCATGGACCGCAGGCCCTCGTAGTTCTTGAGCAGCGGCGTGTAGTAGGTGATGGCGATCTCGGCGAGCGCGGAGAGCTGCTCGGGCTCCATCAGGTAGCGGTAGAACGCCTTCGCCGGCTCGACCCGCTTGCTGTGCCCGAAGATGGCCAGAGAGTTCATCTCGACGAGCTGTTGGCGTCCGACCGGTCCCGCCGGGTACCGCGCGTGGCTCATCTTCTCCGCGATCTCCGGTGCCTGCTTCTGAGCCGTGTACCAGATGCTCGTGGCGTTCTGGGTGACCGCGATCTTTCCGGCGAGAAAGCTGGTGTTGTTGCCGCCCTCGTCGTACGACGAGATCTCCGGCGCACTGACCGCCGCCAGCTCCTGCATCAGCTTGATCGCCTCGCGGGTTTGGCTGCTGTTGATGGCGACGGTCCTGCCGTCCGCCTCCACCTCCGCCGCCCCGTACGACCACAACAGCGAGTACGCGACGCTGGCCGAGTCGTTCGGCCCCGCCTGGTTCATGGTCAGGGCAACCCGCGGCAGCTTGGCGTCGCGCAGCCGGGTCGCCACCTCGACGAGCTCCGACCAGGAGCCCGGGAACCGCGTGAAGCCGACCTGCTCGAACAGGTCGGTCCGCCAGTTCATCACGTGCGCCGTGTACGCCCGGGGGATCGCCCGCCACCGGCCGTCCACGACGCAGGCGTCCTTGGCCACGTCGTACCAGCCACCGTTGCTCTCGCCGATGGACTCGCACAGATCGGTCAGGTCGACCAGCCGGTCGGCGTAGATGTGGGCCTGGTTGGCGAAGAGCTCACCGAGATCCTCCCCGGCGCGGGATTCGACGACGGCGGCGATCTGCTCCCGCCACTCCTTGGCGAAGGTCAGCTCGACGGTGCCGTCGTGCGCCTCGGCCCAGGCGGCGGCCTGCTTCTGCTGTAGCTCGTGGATGGCGGGGATGAAGCTGGCCCGCATGAGGCCAGTCAGGCTTCCGCCGCCGAGGGAGTCGCCGCCCCCTGAGGACGACGTGCCGTCCTCACCGCAGCTGGTGAGCGCGACGGCCAGACCGGTGCCGAGACCCAGCTGCAACGCGCGACGTCGGGACATGCCTGTTGTGATCGAAGGTGTCATGGCGACTCCAAGAGGAGATGATCCGGTCGCCGACCGGAATCGAGGGTGGTGGGGGAAGGATCGGCCGGTGAACGGACGGTGGTGGCCGTGTCCGAACCTGGTGGCGCCGGGCCGGTAGCCGGCCTGGATGGCGAGCGGCCTGGCGACATCGCCGGCACCGGGCTGCCGGGAAGCCGCCACAACGAGCGCCGAGCCTGGGTGGAAGGATCGATCATCGACGCCACCTCCGTCGATCCGTACCGTCGTATTCGTTGTATACAGCGAACACGGATGTCGTCAATGGCAACCTGTCAGTAATCTCGCGAAACTCCCAGCCGGCTTCTGGGGACCCACAGCGTCGTCCACTTCGCACTACCCTTGCCTCCACACCCATTACCGCCGACCGGCGCGTCTCGACGGGAGAAGAAGTGCCGCAACCAGACTGGGTCACCGCTCAGGTGGACATCGAGCGCCCGAGCGCGGCGAGGATGTACGACTACTACCTGGGCGGCTCACACAACTTCGCCGCCGACCGGCAGTTGGCCGACCGGGGCGCCCGGCTCTGGCCCGAACTGCCGGGCATCATGCGCGCCAACCGTGCCTTCCTGACCCGGGCGGTCCGGCACCTGGCGCAGCAGGGCATCCGCCAGTTCATCGACCTTGGCTCCGGCATACCCACCGTGGGCAACGTCCACGAGATCGCTCGCACGATCGAGCCGGACGCCCGAGTCGTCTATGTCGACATCGACCCGGTGGCGGTGGCCCACAGTCGGGCGATCCTGGCCGACGCGCCACATACCGTCGTGCTTCACGCCGACGTCCGGAAGCCGGACGCCATCCTCGACGATCCCGCCCTACGCGGTTTGATCGACCTGGATCGACCCGTCGGCCTACTGGTGGTCGCGCTCATGCACTTCATCCCCGACTCCGACGACCCGCACCAGTTGGTCGGGCGCTACCGAGAGGCGCTCTCCCCGGGCAGCCACCTTGTGTTGTCCCACTTCTCCAATGAGGGCGACCCGGAGCAGGTCGACGGCCTGCTCCGGCTGTCCCGGGCCACCCCGACCCCACTCGCGCTGCGACCCAGGGCCGCCGTCACCCGGTTCTTCGACGGCCTCGAGCTCGTCGAGCCAGGTGTGGTGTACCTGCCCGAGTGGCGACCCGAGGAGCCGCTCGATCCGGGCGACCGCCCCGAGCGGTACAACGACTTCTGCGGCGTCGGCCGCAAGCGCTGAGCGCTGGCGCCACGAGCCCACGGAACCCGGCCCGGGCCTTCCAACGCCGTCGTACCGGCACCTCCTTGACAAGCAGTCACGTTCACGTGGCTTCGCATTTTTCTCGGTGGGGCTCGAATTTCGTGCGTGTTAACGCGGATTGAACTCGGCCTGGACGACTCGTGACCATCGCAGGCAGATGAACGAGTGCTTCATCGAGAAGAGGTCCCTGGCATGACACGAACACGGGCCCGTATCGGGCCCTTCCGAGCGTTGTGCGCGCTCGCGCTCGGCGCGGGTATGGCCGGCGTCACCGGCGTCGCCCCAGCCGCCGCCCAGCCACAGGGCGTCCGCGCCTACCTGGTGCTCACGGCACCCGCCTCCACCAGCACAATCGCCCAGGCGGTGCTCTCTCAGGGCGGCACGGTCCAGAACAAGCACGCCGAGATCGGCGTCATCGTGGCGCACTCCACGGCAACGGACTTCGCAAGCCGGATGCGTGCGGTGACCGGCGTGCAGAAAGTGGGGCAGTCGCGGGACACCGACGTTCCCACCCAGGGTTCGACCGCTCACCGCTACCTGGAACCACAGCTGGGATCGTCCATCTCGGCGCCCCTGGAGCCGGTCGACTGGAACATGTCGATGATGGGCGCCGACCGGGCCTGGGACATCAACCCGGGCAGCCAGTCGGTCACCGTCGGCGTACTGGACACCGGTGTGCAGGGCACCCACGAGGACCTGCGCGCCAACTTCGACGCCACCAACTCGGTGTCCTGCCTGTACGGCAAGACGAACACCGCCCCGGGCGCCTGGGAGCCGGACACGTACGCGCCCGCCGCCGGTCACGGTACGTCGGTCGCCGGGATCATCGCGGCCGCCCGGAACGGGCGCGGCGTCGTCGGAGTCGCGCCGAACGTACGGATCGCGTCGGTGAAGGTGATGGAACCGACCGGCTACATGTACCCGGAGAACGTCATCTGCGGACTGATGTGGTCCGCGGCGCGCGGCTTCGAGGTGACCAACAACAGCTACTACGTCGACCCCTACACGTTCAACTACCCGACCAACCTCGACCAGGACGCGGTGATCGAGGCGGTGCGGCGCGCGGTCGACTACGCCCACAGCCGCGGTACGGTCACCGTCGCCGCAGCCGGGAACTTCTCGACGAACCTCGACACCGAGCAGGGGCTGTTCCTGCCGGGCGACCTGCCGAAGGCGATCTCGGTGACGGCGACGACCGCGCGTAAGGAACTGGCCTACTACTCGAACTACGGCCTCAACACCGTCGAGTTGACCGCTCCGGGCGGCGACGCGTACGGGATGATCAACACCACCGACCTGAACAACGGGTACACGACGTTCAGCGGCACGTCCGCCTCGTCGCCGCACGCGGCAGGGGTGGTGGCGCTGCTGGCCTCGGCGAACCCGGGCGCCAGCCCCGACCAACTGCGCTCGATGCTGCTGTCCCAGGCCATCGACACGCCCTGCCCCTCGGGGGACAGCCGCTGTACCGGGACGCTCGCGAAGAACTCCCACTTCGGTGAGGGGATCGCCAATGCTCTGCGCGCGGTCTCCAGTGACGATCCGGGCCCTGGTCCGGGCACCACCGTCTACGCCACCGACTTCGAGAGCGGGACCTGGACACTGAACCCCTCCGGGACCGACACCGCCACGAGCGGTCGTTTCGAGGTGGGCGACCCGGGCGCCACCTCCTGGAGCGGTTACACGTTGCAGCCGGGGAACACCGTGAGCGGGGTACGCGCCCTGGTCAGCGGTGCCGCGCCGGGAGCTTCGGCTGGCGACGGCGACATCGACGGCGGGATCACGTCGGCTAGTTCGCCGCCCATCCAGATCCCGGCCGGGGGGACCGCGAAACTGTCGCTGTCCTGGTACCTCGGGTGGCTGTACAACTCGGCTGGCGCGGACTTCCTGCGGGTCCGGGTGGTCTCGGCAACCGGCTCGACGACGGTGTTCGAGAAGAAGACCACTTCATCCAACACCTCCGCGGTCTGGACTTCTGCCACGGTCGACCTGACACCATGGACGGGGAACTCGGTGCGGATCCTCGTGGAGGCCGGGGATGTCGCCGCTGGCAGCCTCGTCGAAGCGGGCGTGGACGATGTCCGCGTCACCCACCAGGCGGCGACCCGATGAGGCGCCGTACCGTACCGGTGATCGCGGTTCTCGCCCTGGGCATCGCCGGCCTCGGCGTTCCCCTGGCCGGCAGTCCCGCAACCGCCGCCGACGATGGCCTGATCGCCTCGATCAGCCGCGACCTGAAAATGTCCCGCGCTGATGCCCGGGCTGCGCTGGACAGGCAGGACGCCGCCCAGCGGATCGTCGAGCGGTTGCCCGAACGGGGCGCGGGGGTCTGGCTGGACGAGAAGACCGGTGCCGTGGTCGTAGCGGTCACCGACCCGGCCGCGGCGAGCCGGATCCGCGCCGCCGGAGCCGAGACGAGGATGGTGAGCCGGAGCCGGGCGGACCTCAACGGGCTCGTCAAGAAGATCAGTGACCTTGCCGACAACGTCCCCGGCGTCATCGGTTGGGGTATCGACCCCGAGGGCAACGACGTGCTCGTCCGCGTCGACACCACCCGGACCACCACCGCCACCCGTGCGTTCCTGGTTCGCGCCAAGGCCCTCGGCGCCCGAGTGCGTGAGTTGGCCGGATCGCCCAGCCCGCAGGGGGGCGAGATCCGGCCGGGCAATCCGTGGTTCCCCGGGACCCTGGGCAACTGCTCGATCGGCTTCCCCGCGCTCGACAGCTCCGGCGGCAAGCACTTCCTCACCGCCGGGCACTGCACCACCCAGCGGGACCAGCCCGCGTACGGCGCCGCCGGCCAGCAGAACCGGATCGGCACGTCGAACACCGGGGGCACCCGGAGCGTGTTCGCCCGCGAGGGGGACATGGGCGTCGTCGCGGTGACCGAGCCGGGATGGACACTGTCCGCGTCCGTCAACACGTACGGCAGCGCCCCGGTCACGGTGACCGGCAGCACCGAGCCGTTCGTGAACCAGATCGTGTGCCACTCGGGCGTGACGACGGGCTGGCAGTGCGGTCGGGTCACCTCGGTCAATCAGACGATCAACTACGCCAGCGGGCCGATCGACGGGGTGTCGTTCACCACCGCCTGTTCACTGCCGGGAGACTCCGGTGGCGCCTGGCTGGCCGGGAACAAGGCGGTCGGGCTGCACTCCGGTGGCTACTCCAGCTGCTCGCCGGGCAACCTGCCGGACCAGTCCCTGTTCCAGCCGGTCAACGAGGCACTGCACAAGTGGAACCTCACCCTCTACACCGGTGGTGGTGGTGACACCCAGCCGCCCAGCGTGCCAACGAACCTGCGGACCACAAGCGTCACCTCGACGAGCGTGTCGCTGGCCTGGACCGCGTCGACCGACAACGTCGGGGTCACCGGGTACGACGTGTACCGCGGCACCACCCTCGCCGCGAGCACCAGCGGCACGACCGCGACGCTCACCGGCCTGACGCCCGCGACCAGCTACCAGCTCACCGTCCGGGCGCGCGACGCCGCCGGGAACGTGTCGGCGGCGAGCGGATCGCTCACCGTCCGCACGGCCGACGGATCCGGCGGCACGCGGACGTTCAACAACAACACCGATTTCCCGATCCGGGACTACCAGTACCTGTACAGCCCGATTAGCTCCACCGCGACCGGTGCCGCCAACAGCCCGGTGCGGGTCGAGGTCACGGCGCAACACACCTGCATCGAGGACCTCGACATCTACCTGCTCTCGCCGTCGGGCCGGTGGTACGCACTGCACCAGTACGGCGGCTACGTCTGCCACCCGTTCCCCGGCACGGCTACCTACAACGTGCCGGTCTCGGGCGAGCAGGCCGCGGGTACCTGGAACCTCTGGATCCGGGACAGCGGACCCGGTGACACCGGGGTCCTCGACCGCTGGTCGATCACTGTGTAACTCAGGGTGCGGCGGTGCTCGGCCCATCCGCTTCGGGCGGGCCGAGCACCGCCGCGAGTTCCGTCCGCGACTCCACTCGCAGCTTGTGCAGAGCACGAGCGACGTGCTGTTCCACCGTACGCACCGACACCCCCAGGGTGGACGCGATCTGCCGGTTGGTACGCCCCTGCGCCGCCAGTCGCGCGGCCTCCCGCTCGCGCGGTGACAGCTTCTCCCCGTACCCTGGCCTTCCTCGCTTCGGCGCGGGCAGCGCGTGGTGTTCGCGCAGCGCGTCGCGGCAACGTTGCGCCCGAACCGTTGCGCCCAACCCGGTGAACAACCGCTCCGCCGCGCGCAGCGGCTCGACGCCGTCGTGCCCGGCGGCGAACAGGCACTCCGCCCGCCGGTGAAGGGTCCGCGCCAGCCACTGCGGCCGGTCCCCGACGAGCGTCGCGGCCTCCCGGTACCACGCCTCGGCGGTGTCCCACTCGCCACGCTCGTGCGCCAGCACCGCCTCGGCCAACGCCAGCGCGCCGGAGGCGGCCGGGCAGTCCAGGCCTCGTACCCCGGCCCGGTGCTCCTCGATCACTTCGCTCGCGGCGGCGTATCGGTCCGCCGCGCACAACAACTCGACCGCGACCGGCGTCACCTCGGCTGCCCACACCCACATGCCTGTCGCCCGGATCATCCGCAACGCGCTTTCGATGCCGCTCACCACTCCGGACCGGACCTGACGGCGATGTCGCAGTTCGGCGGTAAGCGCGTGCGCGGTCGCCACCACCGGCGGCGGCCCATCCGCTGCCGCCATCCGTAGCAGCGGAAACGCGTCGGCGACATCGCCCTGTTCGGCGGCCAACGCCCCCGCGATCAAGCGGCACTCGGCGGCGATCCGCGGGAGTGAGGCGTATCGGACGACCATCTCCCCCACGCGCGGTCGCAGCCCTGTCCATCGCCCGCCGAGCCAGTCCAGCAGCACCGACGCGACCTGGAGCAGTTCCGCCACATAGCTGGAGGTCGAGTCGAGGCCACGCCCATGTTCCAGGAAGCGGGCCGCCCGGTCGTGGTGACCGAGCCAACCGGAGGCATCGGCCAGGTTCAGACACCCGCGGGTGCAGTGTCGGCCGATCTCCACGTCAGCGGGCTCGTCGAAGATCCACGCAGCCTGCTGCCACGCGTCCCGTTCGCCGCGGGTCATCAGGGTGGTCACCCGGTTCACCTCGAAGGCCACCCGCGCCCGTTCGTCGATGATCGCGCCGGACAGCTTCTCCGCCTCGGCCAACCATCGTAAATGGACGTCGATGTGCTGTTGTCCGGCGTGCACGTTGGCCAGTGACGACATCACCCGCGCGGCAAGGTCGGGCCGCGGTCCGCGCAGTTCCGCCGCGGCCCGCTCGAGCTCGTGATAGCCCTCGGTCGGATTGCCCGTCTGGTTGAGCAGGAGCAGGCCCAGGTCCGACCGCAGTTCGCCGCGGACCGACTGCGGCAGATCGGCGATGGTGAGCAGATCGCGTAGCAGGGCCACGGTCGCCGTCACGTCCACGCCGTCGAGCGCGACCCGGCCCAGCTTCACCGCGAGGCGGTGCCGTTCCCGCGCGTCGTCGGCGGCGGCAGCGAGAAGATCGCGTAGCACATCGACCGCGGTGCCCGTGTCACCGACCTCGACGGCCCGGTCCGCCGCCAGCTCCGCGTACTTCCGCCATCCCGTCATGTCGCCCGCCGCACGCAGATGGTCGGCCACCCGGCGGTGCGGCGGCGTGGCCGTCCCGAGCAGGACCTCCGTCGCGCGCCGGTGCAGCCGCTGTGCGCGGGCCGGGCCCATCGCCCGCAGCACCGCCCGCTCGGCCAGTTCGTGGCGGCACTGGTACCGCCCACCGCTCTCGCGCAACAACTCCACGGCGATCAGCTTGTCCAACGCGGCCTCACCGGCGGCGAGCGGCACTCCGGCGACGGTGAGCAGGTCAACCCCGTCCACCGGGGCACCCAGCACACACGCAGCGAATACGATCTGCCGGGAGACCTCGTCGAGGCGCTCCAACCGCCGGGCGATCGCGTCGGCGTACCCGTCCGGCACCGACCCGTCGTCAAGCCCCGCCCACAACGCGCCGTGTTCCACCGCCGCCCGGACAACCTCCTCGATCGCGAACGGCACCCCACCGGTACGGCGCAGCAGCGTCGCCGCGGCGCGCGCAGGTGGCCGGTCACGGACCATCACGCGGACCATCTCGACGGTCTCGTCGAGACCCAGCGGCTCGATCCGGAGCCGGTCCCCCGGCAGGTCGGCCTCCGCCGGCCGGCGGGCAAGAACCACAGACAGCCCAGCGGGCAGATGCCCCGCGAGGAAACGCAGAAAGTCGGCGGTCACATCGTCCACCCAGTGCAGGTCGTCCAGCACCAGCACGACGGAACCTGCGGCGGCCAGTGCATGTCGCAACGCCCGGTACACCCGGTGGCGTTCGGCCCGCAGGTCACCGAGTGGCGGCAGCGCGGGCGGCAACCGCGCCCCCAGTTCGGGCAGCATCGGGACCAGCGCCCCGAGCACCGGATCCGTGCTCCACGGCGCACCGTAGTCGGACAGAATGGCATCGATCACCGGTGCCAGCGGAAGCGGCTCCCGCAGCGGCTGCCCGGACCCGGTGAGCCAGGTGCGGCCGCGCAAGCCCGGCTGCGCACGCAGTTCCTGCAACAGCCGCGTCTTGCCGACGCCGGCCTCCCCTTCAACGCGCACCACCGCCGGCGCCGCCCGCACGAGGCCGAGCAGTTTCCGCAATTCCGACCGGCGGCCCACCAGAGGCGTCTGCCCTGCCATCCGCACACAGTACGACGCTGGACGGTCCTCGTCGTCCCAGTCAGATGCTCCGCGAAATTTTGCGGGCCTGCTGGATTGGACGCCTGCTGCATCTCCCGTGGCATCGCGGTCGCCCCGACCTGGAACCCGACCACGAGATCATGAACACCGCCCGGGTTTATCATGGTGCCGTGGAGCTCGACCTTCGTCCACTCACGCTCGACGACACCGCCGCCGTGCACCGCTGGGCATGTCTGCCGGAGGCGTGCCGCTACCAGGTGTGGGGGCCCAACACGTACGAGCAGACACAGGCGTACGTGCGGGACGCGGTGGCGGCGGGGCCCGAGCGCCTGGTCTTCGGGGTGCTCGTCGACGGCGAATTGGTGGGCAGCGCCCAACTCAGGCTGCACGGCCGCAGCACCGGTGAGATCGCGTACGTGGTGCATCCACAATGGTGGGGGCAGGGGATAGCTACCGCCGCGGCGCGGAAGCTGGTGCGGATGGGCTTCGAAGACCACGGGCGTCACCGCATCTTCGCCACCTGCGATCCACGCAACGTTGCCTCGGCCACCGTGCTCCGCAAGATCGGCATGCGCTACGAGGGGCGGATGCGCGGCACCGCGTTCGTTCGCGACGGTTGGCGTGACTCGGACCTGTACGCGATCCTCGCCTCAGATTGATCAACAGTCCGGGACGGCGGGGCATCGCCCGCGGCTCGAGCCCGATGAGCAGACTGTCACCGGCGCTGGTCTGAAGCCGCCTCAGCGGTGCGTCCGGCAGGTGGCGACGGCTGTCTCCCGACAGGTTCGGGCGTGCGTAGCACGAGCAGGTACACGCCTGCGGTTGCCAGGCCCCACGCGGCGAAGACAGTCCACGGCACCCACTGCGCGAGACCGCCGTCGAGGTCGAGCAGCCACCCGCCGCCGAGGTTGCCGATCAGCCCACCGAGCGACAGCACCAAGCCGTTGGCACCGAAGTACGACGCCACCGCGCCCGCCGGGGCGAGTCGCGAGACGGTGCCGTTGAGGGTGGGCAGTAGCAGGACCTGTCCCAGGGTGAACACGACGACACCGGTGACCACCCCGGCTGGCCCGGGCAGCACGCCCAGCAGCCACAGGCCGACGGCGAGTGCGCTCGTGCCCACGGCGAGCGTCTGGCCGGTGCGGAGGTACCGTTCGGCGAGCCGGGTCAGCGGAACGGTCGCCACGACCATGACGATCGCCGCGACGCTGTAGACGAGTCCCAGTGACGTAGTTCCCGGTAGGACCTGCCCCACGCGGACCGGCACCGCGAGGTAGAGCTGGCTGAACAGGGCCCAGGCGGCGGCGCTGACCAGGACGAACCGCCGGAACCGGCGGTCCCGGGCGACCGTACGCAGCCGGTGCAGGGACGACATCCGGTCCGGCGCGCCGGCGTTGGCGCGGTCCGGGCGCAGCCCCAGCCAGGTGATCGCCCCGGCGAGCAGGAACAGGCCGGCCGCGACGAAGCACAGGGCGGGAAAATTGGTGGCGGCCAGGACGCCGCCGAGGGCCGGTCCGAGAACGAAGGCGGCATTGCTGGCCATCTCTCGCACAGCGTAGGCGCGGGTGCGGTGCGGCGCGGGTGTCAGTTCGGCGTACAGGGCGTAGCTGGCCGGGTGGAACAGTGAGCCGCCGAGGCCGGCCAGGACCGAGGCCACCGCGAGGCCGGGCACGGCGTCGACGACGCCGAACGCGGCGAACCCGGCGGCGCGTAGCAGCACGCCCAGGCAGATCGCGCGCCGGTGACCGAACCGGTCGGCGAGCATGCCGGACCAGAGCATCATGCCCTGCTGGCTGGCCGACCGTACGCCGGCGAGCAGCCCGGTGAGTGCGATGCTGAGGCCGAGGTCGTGCAGGAGGTGGTATGCCAGCAGCGGCACCAGGGCGTAGAAGCCGAGGCCCATGAGGAAGGTGTCGGCGACCATGATCTGTAAACCGGGTGACCACCAGGTTCGCCGGCCGTCCGATGACGCGTCCCCCGGCGCGGGAGTCGGCTCCGCGCGCCGGGGGTCGGTGCCGGTGCGGCGGGTCGCGCTCAGCGGCGTACCCGGGCGCCGGAGCCGGCCGCCAGTGCCTCGACCTCCCGCAGGCTGGCCATCGACGTGTCCCCCGGTGTGGTCATCGCCAGCGCACCGTGCGCGGCGCCGAACTCGACGCCGACCCTCAGGTCACCGCGCTCCATGAGCCCGTAGATGAGGCCCGAGGCGAAGCTGTCGCCACCGCCGACCCGGTCGAGGATCTCCAAACCCGGCCGGTGCCGGGCGGTGACGAAGCCGGTGCCGGCGGACCAGCCGATGGCTCCCCAGTCGTTGACCGTGGCGGTCCGCACGGTGCGCAGCGTGGTCGCCACCACCGCGAAGTTGGGGTACGCCCGGGTCACCTGGTCGATCATCTTCTGGAAGTTGTCCACCTCCAGGTGGGACAGGTCCGCGTCGGTGTCCGGCACGTCGAAGCCGAGCGCTGCCGTGAAGTCCTCCTCGTTGCCGATCATCACGTCGACCATCCGGGCGAGCCGCTGGTTGACGTGCCGGGCACGGTCCTGACCGCCTACGCCCTGCCAGATGCTCGGCCGGTAGTTCAGGTCGTAGGAGATGATCGTGCCGTGCCGGCGGGCGGCGGCCATGGCGACGGCAGCGGTCTCGGCGGCGACCTCGGACAGGCCGGCGTAGATGCCGCCGGTATGCAACCAACGCACGCCGAGGGTGCCGAAGAGGTTTTCCCAGTCGACCTGGTCGGGGCTGAGCTGGCTGGCGGCGGTGCGTCCGCGGTCGGAGGTGCCGATTGCGCCACGGACGCCGTGGCCGCGTTCGGTGAAGTTGAGCCCGTTGCGGACGGTGCGGCCGATCCCGTCGTAGGGGGTCCACTGGACCAGGGAGGTGTCCACACCGCCCTGGAGCATCAGGTCCTCGACGAGCCGGCCGACCTCGTTGTCGGCCAGGGCGGTGACGACGGCGGTGCGCAGGCCGAAGCAGCGGCGCAGCCCACGCGCGACGTTGTACTCGCCGCCGCCCTCCCAGACCCGGAAGGTACGGGCGGTGCGTACCCGGCCCTCCCCCGGGTCGAGGCGCAGCATCACCTCACCGAGGGAGACCAGGTCGAAGCGGCACTCTGCGGCGGGGCGGATGGTCAGGCTCATCGGTCACTCTCTCGGGATTCGGCCACGGCCGCGGTGGTCAACTTGGTCACGTCATCCCACCGGCCGGCGGCCAGCAGCGCGGCGGCGGCCATCCAGGTACCGCCGACGGCGAGGACCGCCGGGTGGTCCAGGTAGCCGCGGAGGTTGGCGGTGGTGACGCCACCGGTCGGTACGAAGCGCAGGCCGGGGAACGGGGCGGCCAGTGCCTTGAGCATCGGAAGGCCGCCGAGTTGTTCGGCGGGGAACAGCTTCACCACGGACAGTCCCGCGTCGAGAGCCATCTGGATCTCGGTCGGGGTGGCGACGCCCGGGATCACCGTCACGTCGCGTTGCTGGCAGCGGCGGACGACGGCGGTGGAGAAGCCGGGGCAGACGACGAACCGGGCTCCGGCGTCGACGACGTGGTCGACCTGATCGGCGCTGGTGACCGTTCCCGCGCCGACGATCAGGTCGGTGCGCTCGGCCAGGGTGCGGATGGCGGCCAGGGCAGCCCGGGTGCGCAGTGTCACCTCGATCGTGCGGACGCCCCCGCCGGCCAGGGCCGCGCCCAGCGGTGTCGCCCGGTCGGCGTCCTCGAGCACCACCACCGGCAGGATCCGGTCGCCGGCGAGCGTGTCGAGGACGGTGTTTCCGAGTTCGGGCGCGGCCAGCGGTCCCGTCATCGGTCGACCCCGCACGGGGCGGCCGGGTCGAAGAGGTCGCCGTAGTCACCGACGCTGTCGCCGCCGGCGTTGCCGTACATCAGGTTCCCGCAGACCCGGTCCTGCGGGACGGCCTGGAACTTGATCCCACCGAAGGCGTTGTTGACGAGCACGTTGCCGTAGGCGTCGTTGCCGGTGCCGTCGGTCGGGGTGTCGCCGCCGAACCGGATGCCCGCGCCGAGGTTGCCCAACGCCACGTTGTACCGGAAGGTGTTGCCGGAGCCGCGGGCGTCGAAGCCGGCGGACTTGTCGTCGCGCTGACCGGTGCACCAGTTGAACTCGACCACGTTGGCCGTGGAGTTCTCCTTGATGTCGACGCACTCGTTGCCCTGGGTGTCGATCCGGTTGTGGTGGATCCGGTTGTCCCGGCTGACGTCGGGGCGGTCGTCCGGGGCACCGTTGAGGCCCTGCTGCTCCGGCGCGGTGCCGAGGTAGATCGCCTCGCCGTTCTTGCCGCCGCCGGCGAAGACGAAGTCGTCGACCCCGCACGGGCCGATGTCGTTGTGGGACACGCCGGCGTCGGTGATCAGGTACCGCAGCCGCAGGCACTCGCCGCCCGCGTTGGTCAACCGCATGCCGCGGATACGCAGCCCATCGACCCCGTCGCCGGGCGTCGTGCTCATCACGTACACCAGTTTGTCGCGGTAGCCGTCGCGGCTGTCCGCCGCTCCGTGCAGGCCGTCGATGGTGAAGCCGCTGAGGGTGGTGCGGTCGTGCTGCACCTGGAGGATCCGGGCCCCGCCGCCGCCGGTGACCACGGCGTCGCGCGGCCCGGTGAGCGTGACGCCCGGCCGGCGGGTGACGGCGTCCTGCCGGTAGGTGCCGGGGGCGAGGTGTACGGTCGCACCGCTGGGCGCGGCGTCCAACGCCCGCTGGATCGTGGCGAACGGCGCCCGGTGCGAGCCGGCGGCGTTGTCGTCACCGCTCGGACTCACATACAGATGGCGGGTCGGGACGGCGGCGACCGCAGCGGTGGCCGGCAGCGTCGCCAGTGCCGTGCCGACGGTCAGCGCCAGTGCGACGATACGTGTCGTCATGACGTCCTCTTCTCGTGCGGGGAGTGCGCGGCCGGTGGGGTGGCCGGCTCGGTGTAGATCGGGGGTCGTCCGGCGTCCGCGAGCCGGAGACCGAGCAGCAGCGGGAGCGTGACGCCGAGGAGCAGCGGGCCGAGGGCCAGCGGCGCGGTGACCACCGGCACCACGATTGCCGCGGTGAGCAACGCAAGCCCACGGCCGGGCGAGGCGAAGGCGAACAGCAGCGCGTCCCGTCCCCAGCGGCCGGCGTCGCCGTCAGGATCGCGGGCGGCGGTGACGGCGAGCGCAAGGTGGTACGGCACCAGGACCAGGATCAGGCCGGCCTGGAGGGCCAGCAGGACCATGGCCGGGTAGCCGGGACGAGCGGCGAGGAAGACGATGTTGGCCACCAGCACGGCGCCGGCTGCCGTGGACACCAGCGCGTGCCGCCACAGCCGCCGCCAGTAGTTCCCGAACGCGCCGAGGGTGCCGAGGAACGGCCGGACCCGCCCGCCCGTACGCCACTGCTGCAGCGCGTACGCGGCGGCGGCCAGGGCCGGAAGCCAGGTGACGACACCCAGGCACAGCAGGAGCAGGGCGCAGCCGGCCAGCGCCGGGTAGGCGACGAACTCCAGCACCCGCAGGGCGGTGCCCTCCCAGCCGCCGTGGGTGGCGGTCGCCGGCCCGCCGCGGCGGGTGGCCGGTCCACGGCCGGTGGCGGGTGAGGCGGTGCTCAGGCTGGCCACGGCAGCACCCCGGTCACCGGTTCGGCGCTGTGCACCAGGTTACGGCCGGCCACGTCGACGTGGGTCGCGCCGACCACGCCCACCCGCGCCGGGCGGCCGTCGACCGGCGGCAGCAGGATCACCGCCGCGGCGTCGGCCCGCACCGCCGCACCGTCGATCGTCCGGCTGGTCGGCGCCAGCAGCACGGTCTCGCCGTCGACACCGAACCGCACCCCGGTCCCCGCGGCGCAGTCCACCGGCTCGGCGGCGGCTGGCGTCGGCGCGAGCGCGGAGGTCGGTTCGGCGCTGGTGAGGATCCGGGTGCGCGGAGTCGGCGGCACCTGGACCCGGACGGTGTGCAGGGTCCGGACGATCCGCAGGCTCGGCGTACTGGCGGTGGGGTTGGCCTCGATCTCCGTCGTCGTCTGGCTGACCGCGGCGGTGTCCGGGGCGAACTGGCGCACGTGCGCCTGCGCCGGCCCGGAGCGCAGCACGATGTCGCCGCCGGTGAGCTCGGCCGGCCAGTCCGAGTGCAGCAGGAAGGTCCACTCGCGGGGCTGGTCGGCGGCGAGTTCGTCGAGGATGACCAGCCTACCGGCCGGCGTGAAGACCAACGTCCGGTCCACCTGCCGTACGCCGAGGGCGGGATCGAACATGGCGGCCGATTCGGCCGTCGCGTGCACCACACCGTCCTCGGCGAGCACGTCGCGCAGCCGGGCCTGCCGCTCGTACGGCAGGTCCTTGTACACGTGGTAGCGGTCCTCCCCCGCCCAACCCTGCCCGTCGACCAGGACCAGATTGTGGTAGGCGGCGCGCTTGCGGTTGCAGTAGCCGTCGTCGACGGCGAGGAACGCGCCGTGCGCGCCGAAGACGAACGCCCCGGCGTCGGGGTGGTGGTGACCGGCGTTGAGGGTCTCCCAGCCCTTGTCGCGACGGAACCGCTCGGCGGTCTCCCAGGCGGTGTGCCCGCCGCCCGGGGCCGCTTTGAAGCTGACGAAAGCCGCGTCGCCATGCCAACCGGTGCGGGCGGTCACCTGACCGAGGTCCGGGAAGTGGGCGGTGGTCGGAACGTCGCCAGCCGGGTCCACGGGGGGCACCGCCGGGTCGTACCAGAGCAGCTCATAGCCGGCCTCGGGCATCACCCCTGGCTTCACACCGGAGGCGTACGCCTCCCGCCAGAAGTGCCGCTGGGCGATGCGGTCGGCGAGCCAGCGGGCCCGGCCGTCGCGGTAGGCGGCGGCGAGTTTGTAGTACAGCGCGACGCTGTGCCCGGAGCGGCGGTCGTGGCAGTCGCCGTGGTCGATGTTCTCCTCGAACCCAGGGGCGCACTGGTGCAGTCGCCAGTCGAAGGTGTGGCCCAGGAAGCCGCCCCGCTGCCACCAGTCGGTGCCCTCGGCGTGTTGCAGCAGGTCGAGGTGGATGGCGAGCCAGGGCACGCCATAGCGCCAGTAGACGACGCCCTCGGAGTCGGAGCCGTCCGCCGGCATCAGGTCCAGCACGGTGCCGAGGTTGTCGCGAGCCCGGTCGCTCCACTCCGGTTTGTCGAGGACGTAGCCGGCGGCGGCGAGGCCCGCGTAGCAGATCCAGTTGTGGTTCTGCCAGTAGCTCGATGACCACCAGGAGCCCTCGGTCTCGACCGCGAAGTCGTACAGGCGCTCACCCTGGAGCGTGAGCTTGGCGCGCAGCGCCTCCGCCTCGTCGGTGGGCAGGTCGTCGCGCAGCCAGGAGTACGCCAGGGAGAGTCCGTGCAGCAGCCAGCCCGCGTCGAGGTCGTGATCGGGCAGCTTCGCCTTGCCCCAGTGCGGGTACGACACGGCGGTGCTGATCCAGCGGCGGGCCTCCAGCAGGTAGCCGTGCTGTCCGGTGAGGCGGTACGCGAGGGCGAGGTTCATCGCGGCAGGGCCGAAGTAGGTGATGCTCGCGGTCGGATGCTCCGCGGGTGGGCTCTGCCCGCGATACCAGTCGCACTGCTCGTACAGGCGCCGCCACTGGGCGGCGTGGGTGGTGGTGAGCGCGGCTCGCAGCTGGTCGAGGCGGTCGCCGATGAGCAGGGGTTGCATCAGGTCTCCAGCCGGTAGATCGAACGGAAGGTCACCGCGGTCGCGTCGACGGCGGTCCAGTCGACCCAGGTGCGGACGCGTTGTGGATCGTCTGCTGGCCCGGGGCCGGGACGGCAGAGGGCGTCCGCGGCTACCGAGGCGGTGTGCTGGCCATGCAGTGTCTGCCGGCCGGTCCAGACTGTCGCCAGCGCCCCGTCGGCGCCGATCCGGACGGTGAGGTCGACGTCGGGCCTCAGCTGGGTGGTGATCCGGCGGGGTCGGTCGGTCTCCACGGTCAACTCGTCGATCAGTGTGCCGTCGCGGAGGGTCATCTGCCGGTGGGCCGACACGCCGGGGTAGGCGGTGTCGCAGCCGACTGCCACCGACCGGTCGTCGTGCCCGATGAGATGTCCTTCGCACTCCGCCTGGTCGAGCCCGTCGACGGCGAAGGTGGGGTGGGCGGCGGTCGAGGCGTAGTGTCGCCGCCAGTCACGGTGTGCGTACGGCACCTGACCGGGGTCGGGCTGCCACGGGGCGTCCGCGCCGTACAGGTAGAGCGCCAACTTGTCCCGATGCCCGTGCGAGCCGCCGTGCGGGCCGAAGTCGACGACGGCGTGCAGTCCGTCGGCGCGCAGCACCGCGTAGCCGGCGTCCCGGTACACGGTGACCGGTCCCGGCCGGGTCGGCCCGGCGCCCAGCAGCGGCAGCAGCTCCCGCAGTTCGTCCAGTTCGTAGCGCGCCGGTGGCCGGTCGTACGGGCCGTCGTGCAGGGCGGGCAGTATTCCACCGGGAGTGGCCAGGGTGTCGAGCACCGCGGCCATCGCGGTGAGCCGGGAAAGTACCTCGTCCGGCACCGGGACGTGCGGCATCGCCTCCAGGGTCAGCAGGTACGCCCGCAGCACGAATCCGTGGTAGTAGGTGGACCCTTCCCATTCCCAACCGTCGGGTCGGATCGCCGCGGGCACGTGGTCGCACAGGCCGTGCGGCCCGGTCACCCACTCGGGACGGCCGGAGCAGGCCGCCCCGGCGGCGATCAGCCAGGCGGTGTAGTTCGAGTCGAACCGGCCGGCGGCGATCAGGGCGTCGCGGGCCTGCCCGGCCGCCCCGGCGAGCGCGCGCAGCATCTGGGACACCTCCGCGGGCAGCGGGTGTCCGGCCGTCCGCAGCGCCCGGGCGGCCTGGCCGATGCTCACCGCCCAGATGGCCTCGGTCAGCGCCTGGTGGAACAGCCGCCCGCGCAGCATCCACTCGGCGGCGCCGTCGTGCGGCGCCGCGCCGAGCGCCGCGTACTGACGGGCGTAGGCGGTCAGCAGCTCGACGGCCGTGCGGCGGTCGGCGGCCCGCGGGGAGCGGGCGAGCGCCCGGATCTGTCGGGCGCTCGCCTGGTGGGCCAGGACCGTCCACGCACCGCGCACCGACGGCTCGTCGATGCGGCAGCCGTGCCGGCATGGGGCGCCATCGGCCGGGAAGGCACCGTCGAGCAAACCGGCGTGGTCGAGTTCCACACCGTGCGCGGGGCAGACGTAGGCGTGCCACCAGCCGCCGCGCTCGGCCGGGAGCACCGGCGCGCGCAGTGGCGGCGCCAGCGCGCCGGTCACCGGAACCATGCGCCACCGTCGATGTCGATCGTGGCGCCGGTGATGTAGGCGGCGGCGTCGGAGGCGAGCCACACCACCGCGCCGGCGACGTCCTCGGGCCGACCGCCCCGGCCGAGCGGCACGCCCGCGATGATCGCCTCCTGGGTCTGGGCGGGAGTGAAGGTGTCGTGGAAGGCGGTGCCGCCGATGAAGCCCGGGGCGATCGCGTTGACGGTGGTTCCGGTGCCCGCCAGTTCCTTCGCGAGTCCCTTGGTCAGGCCGCGTACGCCGGCCTTCGCCGCCGCGTAGACCGCCGAGCCGGCGCCGCCGCCGTTCTGCGCGGCCAGCGACGACATGGTGACCACCCGCCCGGCCGGGCCGGCGGCGCGCAGGTGCGGGATCGCCGCCCGGACGGTGCGGAAGGTGCTGCCCAGGTTCAGGTCGACGACCTGGGCGTAGTGCTCGTCGGTCATCTCCGCCACCGGGCTGCGGCCGACCATTCCGCCCGCGTTGCAGACCAGGATCTCCAGGCCGCCGAAGAAACCGGTGACCTCGTCGACGAGGTCGGTCACCTCGCCGGTCCGGGTGAGGTCGGCCTGCCGGACGACGCTCTTGCGGCCCAGCGCCTCAACCGCCGCCGCCACCTCGGCGGCCGGGCCGGCGGAGTGCCCGTGGTGGACGGCGACGTCCGCCCCGGCCCGGGCCAGCGCGACGGCGATGGCGGCGCCGATACCGTGGCCGGCACCGGTGACGAGGGCCCGGCGTCCGGTCAGGTCGAAAGTCATCAAGGTGCTCCTTCTACTTGATTCCGGCGGTGGCGAAGCCCTGCACGAAGTAGCGCTGGGCAAACAGGAACAGCACGATCATCGGGACGGTGGCCAGCGTCGACCCGGCCATCAGGTAGGACCACTCGGTCCGCTCGGCCAACTGGAAGGCTGCCAGGCCGACCTGGATCACCCGCAGGTCGTCGCGGGTGGTGACCAGCAGCGGCCAGAGGAAGTTGTTCCAGCTGTTCTCGAAGGTGACCAGCGCGACGGTGGCGATGGCCGGTTTCACCAGCGGGGTCATCACCCGTGCGAAGATCCCGAACTCGCCCATCCCGTCGATGCGTGCCGCCTCCTCCAGCTCGCGGGGCAGCGACAGGTAGAACTGCCGGAACAGGAAGATCGCGAACGGGGTGAGCGCTCCCGGGATGATCAGGACCCACCACGAGTCGAGCCAGCCGTAACCGCCACGGCCGAGGTAGTCGTTGCCACCGAAGAACGGCATGCCCTTGGCGATGAGGTACTGCGGGACGATCTTCGTGTAGGTGGGAATCATCATCATCGCCAGTACGGCCATGAACAGCACGGTCCGGCCCCGGAAGGGCACCCGGGCGAGGGCGTATCCGGCCATCGTCGCCAGCATCAGGTTGATCACCGTGTGTCCGATGGCGATGAACAAGCTGTTGCGGAAGTACGTCCCGAACGGCGCGTAGTCCAGTGCGGCCTGGTAGTTGCTCCACACCCACTCGTCGGGCAGCAGTTGCGGCGGGTAGGCGGCGATGTCGGCGCGGCTCTTGAGCGACGTCAGGATCATCCAGACGAACGGCACGACCATGACGACCGCGCCGACGCCGAGCAGCAGGTGCAGGACCAGGCGCGGATCGAACCTAGGCTTCATCGCCGTCCTTCCCGGTCAGTCGGCGGCCGATCACGGTCAGGACGAGCAGGAACGCGAAGAGCACCAGGCTCTGCGCGCAGGCCGCCGAAATGTCGAACTCGCCGAACGCGGTCCGGTAGATCTCGTATGTCATCACGGTCGTCGAGTTCGCCGGGCCACCGTCGGGAGTCAGCACGTAGACCTGGTCGAAGACCTGGAACGCGTCGATCATGGAGACGATGAAGACGAAGAACGTGGCGGGTTTCAGCAGCGGGAGGGTGATCAGGAAGAACTTGCGCGGGCCCGAGGCGCCGTCGAGGTCGGCCGCCTCGTACAACTCGTGCGGGATGTTCTGCAGGGCCGCCAGGTAGATCAGCATCTTCAGTCCGATGCCCTTCCAGATGCTGACCAGGATGACCGCCGGCATCGCCCAGTCGGGGTCTGACAGCCAGGCCGGCCCGTTGATTCCCACCCAGTCCAGCAGCAGGTTGAACAGCCCGAGGTTGGGCTCGAACATCCACATCCAGACCAGCGCGATCGCCACGGTGGCGGTGATGTGCGGCATGAAGAACGCCGCTCGGTACCAGGCCCGCGCCCGGATCTGCTGGTTGAGCAGCACCGCGATGACCACCGCGATCGCCATCGCCACCGGCACCGTGAAGAACGTGAAGACGACGGTGTGCCAGATCGACAGGTTCCAGATGTCGTCGGCGAAGATCTCGCGGAAGTTGTCCAGGCCGGCCCACTCGACGGTGCCGGCGATCACGTCGTAGTTGGTGAAGGCCAGGCCGAAGGTGGCCACCACCGGAATGCCGATCCACCAGATCAGGTGGATCACCGATGGAGCGAGCATGAGATACGCCGCACGGCGGCGCTCGGCACCCAGCCTTCGGCGGCGGGGCGGGCGTGGCGCCCGGCTAGCGGACGCCACGCTCACGGATTCAAGGGTGCTGGTCATCTCAACCCTTGGCGATCGCTGCCTGCGCCTTGGCCGTCAGCTCGTCGAGGGCCTGCTGCGGGGTCTTCTGGCCCAGCAGCGCGGACTCGATCGCCGCCTTGAAGTCGCCCCGGATCTCCAGCCAGGCCGGCACCCCGCCTTCGGAGTAGGCGGCGTCGAGGTTCTGCATGGCGAACTGCGCGGCCTTGTTGCTCTTCACGTACTCGGAGTCGGCGAGGCTGTTGAGCGCCGGGACATTGCCCCGCTGTTCGTTCGCGGCGAGCGAGGCCTGCTCGTCGGTGAGGAAGCGGACCAGCGCCTTGGCCGCGGCCGGGTGCTGGGACTTGGCGGAGACGGTGGCCAGGGTGCCGCCCTGGAACATCGCGGGCCGCTCATTCTTGATCATGAAGAAGCCGATCTTGTCTTCCTTGACCAGCTCCGGCGCCTGCTCCTCGATCGCCAGCAGGTGGTTGTTGTGCCCCACCATCATCGCCGCCCGGCCCTGGGCCAACGGGAGACCGGTGGCGCCGGGCTGGGTGAAGCCGAAGTCCTCGGACTTGTCGGTGCGGATGATGTCGGTCATCAGCTGCAGCGCGCCCACGGCCTGAGGGCTGTTGAAGGCCGGCTTCCCGTCGGCGGTCCACAGCTCGCCACCGTTGGCCCACATCAGCGGGAGGAACGTCTGACGCAGGTCGTTGGAGAGGATGTCCACGCCCGCACGGGTGAGCTTGCCGCTGCCGTCGCGCACGGTCAGCTTGCGACCGATCTCCCGCAACTCGTCGAAGTTGCTCGGCGGCGCGCTGATGCCCGCCTCGGCGAAGATGTCCTTGCGGTACAACCCGAACCGGGTGTCCAGCATGATCGGCAGGCCGTAGACCTTGTCCTGGTAGATGCCGGGCTCGACAACCCGCTCGTTGTACCGCTTGACCAGGTCCTGCTTGCTCTCGTCGAGCTCGGCCAGAGCACCCTTGGCCGCGAACGGCGGGATCCAGCCGACCCCCATCAGCATCACGTCGTACGGCCGGCCGCCGGCGATCGAGGTGGTGAGCTTCTCGTTGAGCTTGCCGTACGAGGTGTAGTCGACCTCGACGGTGACGTCCGGGTACTTCTCCTTGAACGCACCGAGCTGCTTCTCCAGCACGGTCTTGCCGTCGGCGCCCTCGAAGATCGGGGTCAGCAGCCGGATCGCGCCGCTGACCTTGCCGTCGTCACTGTCCTCGCTGGGCGCCGGCCCGCCACAGGCGGTGGCGAGCAGTGCCCCGACGAGCGCCACCGCCATCGCACCCGTCCGGCTCCCCCGGGTCCTGGTCATCCTGGCCTTCCCTCCCGCGGCGAAACTTCGCCGCACTGGGTAACCGCCACATCACGGTTCGGATTGTGAACGTCAGATCATGCATCGATTTACCGGTGGAACGATGCAGCAAGGTTAGGAGTGGGGTGCAGAGCTGTCAATGGCTAGACACAGCAGCGAAACACCGGCTTAACTGAGGAGGCCAGGAGTGGTCATCCGCCGGTAAACCCCTACACTCGGCTGGTTCCGTTCCGCTGAACAACGGGAGAAGTACGACGTGAGTGGTGTGACGATCTACCAGGTGGCCCGAGAGGCTGGCGTCTCGCCCAGCACCGTGTCGAACTTCCTCAACGGCCGTCCCGGCCGGATGCTCCCGCAGACGCGGGTGCGGATCGCCGACGCGATCGATCGGCTCGGCTACCGCCCGAATCGGGCGGCCCGGCAACTGCGTACCGGCCGGATCCAGGTGATCGGGCTCGTCGTGCCGTCGGTCGCCAACCCGTTCTGGGGCAATTTCGCCCGCTACCTGGAACGGGCCGCGCTGGCCGACGGGTACCACGTCCTGCTCTGCAACAGCGAGCGGGAACCCGACCGGGAGCGACGGTACCTGGAAGAGCTCTGGGCCGACGGCATCCGGGGGGTGGTCCTCTGTTCCTCACTGCCCTCACTGGACCATGTGTTGCCGCTGGTCGAGACGGGACTCAGCCTGGTCGCGTTCGACCGCACCGCACAGGCCGGCGACCCGGGCACCCTGGTCAACATCAGCGTCGACAACGTCGTGGGCGCCCACCTCGCCACCGCTCACCTGCTCGAGCTCGGCCATCGCCGGATCGCGTTCGTCTCCGGGTCGCTGCGCAGCATCAACCGCCGGGAACGGTTCCGCGGCTTCACCGACGCGTTCGAGCAGGCTGGCCTGGATCCGGCCGGGGCGATCGTCTGGTCCGGCGGCGCGGAGCAGGAGCCGTACGGGGACCTCGACGCGGCCGGGCTGGGCCGGAGGGCCGCGCACGAACTGCTGCGGGCCACCGACCGACCCACCGCCATCGTCGCGATCAACGACATGTGCGCGCTCGGCATCAGCGCCGGCATCCGGGACGCGGGGCTGCGGGTGGGGCAGGACATCTCCGTGGTCGGCTTCGACGACATCGTGCTCGCCGACCTCGCGGCACCGCCACTGACCACGGTACGCCAGCCGATAGCGGACATGGCGGCGGCCGCCTTCCGCCACCTGCGGTCCCGGATCGAAAGCACCGAGACCGGCCCCAGCCAGTCGCTGCTGCTCCGACCGGAGCTGGTGGTCCGTGCCTCCACCGGTCCGGCGCCCGACGCCAGGGAGTAGGAACACGACGATGACGACAGGCGGCGCTCCCCGGGTCAAGTCGGCAGACCGCACCGTCGAGCTGCTCGAACTGCTCGCCGCCACTCCGGACCGGCGCACACTCGTGGAACTCGCCCGGGACCTGGGAATTCCGAAGAGCAGCATGCATGGCCTGCTGCGCACCCTGGTGCAGCGCGGGTGGGTGGAGACCGACACCGGCGGGTCCCGCTACGGCCTGGGCGTCCAGGCGCTGCGCACCGGCACCGCCTACCTGCGCACCGACCGCGCGGTCCGGCGCCTCACCCCGGTCGTCGACCGGCTGCACCGCGAACTCGACACCACCGTGCACCTCGGCCGCCTCGTGGGCGGGCACATGGTCTGCCTGCTCACCCGGGAGAAGGCAGACGTGCGACCCATGCTCCGGACGGGCTGGCCCGCCCCGGCGTACGCCACCGCGATGGGCCGCGTCGTGCTGGCCCGTGCCGCGGCTGATGACACATCACTGGCCCGGATGCTGCCCGCGTCGACCGCGTTGCCGCCCGACGCCCTCGACGCACTGCGTTACGACATCCGTCGGATCATCGAGCGTGGACACGCCGTGGACGCGAGGTCGACCGACCGGGAGAGTGGCAGCGGTGTGGCGGTGGCCGCCCCACCCAAACTGGGCCCGTACGACGCGATCGGCGTCTGCGCACCCGACCTGACCGAGCCGCGGGCCGGCGAGATCGCCGACGCGATCCGGGCGGCCATAACCGCCGGTCTCACCGGCAGGCTTTAACAATCTTGAAATCCGGCGTTGACCGGCCAGTCATCTTCTTCTATGGTCACCCGGCACTAGTGCGACATAGTTCACATATAGGAACTCCTATTAGAAGGATCCCTAATGAGACGAACCGCAATCCTCGCGCTACCCGCCGTCCTCGTCGTCGCCGCCGGCGCGGCTCTGGCCGCCCTTCCCGCCCAGGCAGCAACGGCCCTGCCGGTCACCGCCGTGACGGCCAGTTCCCACGACGGCAACGTGCCGGCCAACGCCATCGACGGCAGTCTCTCCACCCGCTGGTCGGCCCTGGGCGACGGATCGTGGATCCGTTTCGACCTCGGCGCCAGCAAGCAGGTCGGCTCGGTCGGCATCGCCTGGTACAACGGCAACCAGCGGCAGGCCACCTTCACGGTCCAGACGTCGGCCGACGCCAGCTCCTGGACGACCGTCGTGTCCCAGCGGCAGAGCAGCGGCAGCACCACCCAGCTGGAAAGCTACGACTTCACCGACCGGTCGGCGCGCTATGTCCGCATCGTCGGCTACGGCAACACGGCCAACGACTGGAACAGCATCACCGAGGCGAAGGTCTACGGCGCCGACGGCACCGGCGGTGGCGGCGGCGACTGTGCCGTCCCCGCCGACGTGCTCAACCTGACCAACTGGAAGATCACCCTGCCGACCGGCTCCTCCGGCAGCCCCACCGAGATCAAGCAGCCCGCCCTGGACAGCTTCCAGGTCTCTCCGTACTTCGTCACCGCGAACTCGTGCCAGTCGGTCCAGTTCCGCTCCCCGGTCAACGGGGTGACCACGAGCGGGTCCAGCTACGCCCGCTCGGAGCTGCGCGAGATGGCGAACAACGGGACGAGCAACGCGAGCTGGTCGTCGACCTCGGGAACGCACACCCTGGTGGTGGACGCCGTGTTCGACACCCTGCCCTCGACCAAGCCGCACGTGGTGGTGGCCCAGATCCACGACTCCGACGACGACGTCACCGTCTTCCGGCTCGAGGGCACCAGCCTCTACGTCACCAACGACAACGACACGCACTATCACCTGGTCACCAGCAACTACCAGCTCGGCACCCGCTTCCAGGCCAAGTTCGTGGTCAGCGGCGGCCAGGTGAGGGCGTACTACAACAACGTCCTGCAGACCACCATCACCAAGAACTTCTCCGGCGCCTACTTCAAGGCTGGCGCGTACACCCAGGCGAACTGCTCCAACTCCTCGCCGTGCAGCAGCAGCAACTACGGTCAGACCCGGATCTTCGGCCTCACCGTCACCCACTCCTGAACCAGTCGCCGCCCGGGGGTTCCGACCCCCGGGCGGCGCGGCCGGCTGAGGCAGCCGTCACGCAAGCCCCACCCCCGCTCGGCATTCGCGCTGGGACGAGATCAGCGGCAGAGATTGATGATCTTAAGTCTTTATATGCGTTACAGGAGGGCCAGTGAACCGAATGACGCTCAGCACGTCCGGTGCGACCGCCGTCGCGGCGCTCGCGGCCACCGTGATCGCGGCACTTCCCGCCATGGCCGGCGTCGGCCACCGCGGATCGGCAGTGGGTGAGGCCAAGCAGGCCGCCGCGATCGCAGCCGCCCCGTTGCCTGTCTGCGCGGTAAGTGCGAGCGCCCACGATGGCAACGTTCCCGCGAACACCCGCGACGACGACCTCGCCACCCGATGGTCCGCCGCGGGCGATGCCGTATGGATCCGCTACGACCTCTGCTCGACCGCCACCGCAGGTGCGGTGGCGATCGCCTGGTACAAGGGCGACCAGCGCCAGACCACCTTCACCGTCCAGACCTCAACCAACGGCTCGACCTGGACCACCGCCGTGCCGGTCCGCGCCAGCTCGGGATCGACGCTGCAACCGGAGACCTACGAATTCGCTGGCATCTCCGCCCGCTACCTACGGATCCTGGGATACGGCAACACCCAGAACTCCTGGACCTCGATCACTGAAGTGGACGTTCTCGGACTCGGCACGAGCCCGACCCCTGCACCGAGCACGAGCCCGACGGCGTCGCCGACTCCGACACCGTCGGTCCCGCCGCCCGGCGGGACCGTCGTCAACGTCTCCTCGTCGGCGCAGCTGACCACAGCGATGGCCAACGCCGCGCCCGGCCACACGATCGTCCTCGCCGACGGCAACTATTCGATCGGCAAGCTCAACGCCCGCAACGGCACCGCGAGCAACCCGATCACGATCATGGCCGCCCACCAGGGCAGGGCCGTCATCGCCGGAGGACAGCTCGAGGTCCTGGACTCGTCGTACGTCACCTTCTCCGGGCTCACCTGGCGGAACAGCAACACGTTGAAGATCACCAGCTCGAACCACGTCCGGTTGACCCGCAACCACTTCCGGCTCACCGAGTCGAGCTCGCTGAAGTGGGTGATCATCCAGGGCGCGAACAGTCACCACAACCGCATCGACCACAACCTGTTCGAGGAGAAACACCAGCTCGGCAACTTCATCACCATCGACGGGTCGGCCACCGCTCAGTCCCAGTACGACCTGATCGACCACAACCACTTCCGCAACATCGGCCCGCGCGCCACCAACGAGATGGAGGCGATCCGAGTGGGTTGGAGCGCGATCTCCCGGTCGAGCGGCTACACCACGATCGAAAGCAACCTCTTCGAGAACTGCGACGGCGACCCCGAGATCATCTCGGTGAAGAGCAATGACAACACGGTGCGGTACAACACGTTCCGGACCTCGCAAGGCACCCTGTCGTTGCGCCACGGCAACCGCAGCCAGGTGTACGGCAACTTCTTCCTCGGCGGCGGCAAACCCGGTACCGGCGGAGTCCGGGTCTACGGCCAGGACCACACGATCTACAACAACCACTTCGAAGGGCTGACCGGCACCGGCTACGACGCGGCGCTCCAGCTCGATGGAGGCGACGTCGACACGTCGGGCGCGCTGTCCGCGCACTGGCGGGTGTACCGGGCCACCGCGGTGCACAACACCTTCGTCAACAACGTCTCGAACATCGAGATCGGCGCCAACTACACCCTCGCCCCGGTCGACAGCACCGTCGCCAACAACATCGTCGTCGGCAACCACGGCAGACTCTTCAACGAAGTGAAGATCCCGACGAACATGACGTACGCCGGCAACATCGGCTGGCCGACCGGCTCGGCCAGCATCGGCATCACCGTTGGCGTCCGAACCGTCAACCCGCTCCTTACCAAGCAGGGAGAGGTGTACCGGATCGCCTCCGGCAGCCCCGCTGTCAACACCGCCACGGGTAACTACCCGTTCCTGGCACAGGACATGGACGGACAGGCACGGAGCGGAATCGCCGATGTCGGGGCCGACGAACTGTCCAACACTCCGGTCCGCCGGAGCCCGCTCGACGTCACGGACGTCGGGATCAACGCTCCCTGACCAGCAAAGAGATCGGGCCGCCGCACAGCAGGTGCGGCGGCCGACTCACGTCGTCGGCGCGTCCGGCCCGGCGCCCGGCCGCGCCCGTCGAATCCGGCCGGCGGTCAGGAGGCAGCGCGACAGACCTGCCGCTGCTCACCCAGCCCTTCGATACCGGCCCGCACCACGTCGCCTTCCCGCAGGTAGGAGAACCGACCGGACAGCGCCACCCCCTCCGGCGTGCCGGTGTTGACCACATCGCCCGGTTCCAACACCAGGTACTGACTGAGATACCACACCAGGTGGCGTACGTCGAAGATCATGTCCTGGGTGGTCGACGCCTGCCGGGGCTGATCGTTGACGAAGCTCGTCACGGCCAACCGCTGGGGATCGCTCACCTCGTCGGCGGTTACCAGCCACGGGCCCAGCGGGTTGAACGCCTCACAGCTCTTGCCCTTGGCCCACTGTCCGCCGGAGTCACCCATCTGGAACTCACGCTCGGACAGGTCGTTGGAGACCGCGTACCCGGCGATGACCTCATCGGCTTCTGCGGGTGATGTCAGATACCGGGCCCGACGCCCGATGATCACCGCAAGTTCCACCTCCCAGTCCGTCCTGGTCGCACCCCTCGGGATGACAATGTCGTCGTACGGGCCCACCACCGTGTTGGACGCCTTGAGGAACACGACGGGCTCGGTCGGCGGCGCGACACCGGACTCCGCAGCGTGCCGGGCGTAGTTCAGGCCGATGCACGCCACCGTGCCGGGCCTGGCGATCGGTGCGCCCACCCGCTGTCCGGTGACCTCAATCTCCGGCAGTTCTCCTGCCGACAAGGCGGCCCGCGCCCGATCGACGCCTCCCCCGGCGAGGAAGGCCCCGTCGACATCCGCCGCGATACCCGTCAGGTCGAAGTGACGGCCGCCGGCGAACAGGACCGGCCGCTCGCCGCCCGGTCGACCGACTCGCATGAACCTCATGTCTCAATGTCCTCTCGGCGTCTGACTCGCTGGGAGCGAACCTCACGGGCCCCCTGACTCACCGGCCCACGTGTCCGACGCAGCGGCCGGTAAATCGATGCACTTGCGATCTTGGGCTTAACGTACAAGCACGCCCGGTGGCCTGTCAATCGACCGTCTTCGCCACCAGCGACATGCATACGATGCCAAACAAGAGGGAGTCGGGGTCCCCGCCACCGGAGACCCCGACCCACTGTTTTGTCAGGAATGCGTGACGAGCAACTTGTACATGCTCACCTGACCGTAGTTCGAACTGCTACACGGAGATGAGTTGCCACAATTGGCCTGGGTATAAGCACCGGCTTTGAAATAGTTTCCGGACGCGGTGTGCGAGATCGTCGTCTGGAGTACGCCGTTGTAGTACACTTTGATCTTGCCGCCGCTGACAACGAACTTGCCCTCGAAAACCGTGTTCAGCTTGTAGCTGCTCGTCACCAACTTGTGATGGGTGGTGTTGCCCTTGGTGATGTATAGATTGCTTCCTTCCAGACGGAAAACAGTCACATCGTCATCGCCGTCGTGGATCTGTGCTCCGACGACGTGAGGCTTGTCGTTCGGAAGTTTGTTGAACGCCAGCCTGAAGGTCATGGTGTGGGTGCCCGAGGTGGCCGACCACGAAGCGTTGGTGGTGCCGTTGCCTGCCATTTCCCGCAGTTCCGAGCGTGCGTAGCTGGAGTTGGGCGTGGTCACGCCGTTGACCGGCGAGCGGAACTGCACTCCGGTGCAGGCGGCGTTCACCATGAACCAGGGGTTGGCCGAGTAAGTGGCCAGGGCGGGCTGCTTGATCTCGGTCGGTGATCCGGAGGATCCGGTCGGCAGGGTGACCTTCCAGTTCTTCAGATTGAGTTGCTGTGCAGGATAGTCGCACGGCGCAGCGGCCGCGGCGACGTTTTGCCCGACGACGGGAGTGGCCAGGATCGCCATGGTTGCCAGTAACGTGGTGGCGAGTTTGCGTTTACCGAGAAAGTTCATGACAGGTACTACCTTCCGGACGTGGTGGTGGGCTGCACCAAACGCGCAGCAAACGACGACCGAGCCCCGCCGCGTTAGCACATAGCGACCCTTCGACGGAACTGTTCATGGTCGTGAACTGCACGGCACCGGTGCCGGCTGAGATTAGATGGCGCTACGAAGTACGTCAATGCCCTTTACGCCGCGTCGGACCGGGCAGATGATTCGGTGAGGTCCGGGATTCAAGGGCGAATCGCCGAGTGCATACTTCGACCGTCCAGCGGTACCGGCTCCGAATCAACTCGGGCCAGGCTGCCGGTCCTGTTGATGCTGACCGCCATACCGCCAGCACTCGAGGCGGTGTACCTGGCGGCCGTCGGGCTGGGAACTGCCCGACGGCTCGCTCCTCAGGCCAGCGCGGTAGGCCGTACCACTCCTACCAGTACCTGCGCTGGGTGTTGGCATGTACGCCGGTGCCTTCGAACAGCCGATGACCCGCATTGAGTTCTTGACTGCGGGGCTCCGGCATCAGTTTCCTTGGCGCAGGTCCATACGAAGCAGTTCAGACTCTCCCGAGACGCCCGGGGGAGCCTTGGTGCCTGCCGGCAGCAGCGGCCAGATGTCCTGCTTCCGCACCATGCGCGGGCACTCCAACTGGATCTCCTTACCACCGATCAACAGACTCGCCGCTCCCGCGGCGAGCACGTTCTGCACCCAGTCGGTACGGGGTCCATACATCGGGATGAATAGGTAGCCATCGGGAAGGGGATGGGCGTCGAGCGGGGTTCGATAGGTCCTGCCCGACGATCTGCCCACGTGCGTCAACACCGGCCGGACGCCCCGACGGATTTCCCTGGGGTTGACTACCCGCCTGTTGAACCGGGCAAGCCAACGCGGCAGTGGCATCCCGACCTCCCTGTCCTCGACTACGCCTTGCGATCGCAGGAGAAGCTCAGATCCTAGCTCGGCTCCGCAGGCTACCGGACCGGCTGGCCTTCACACCGTCGAGCGCGTACTCGTGCTGCCTCCGCTGTTACGCCGGAATCGCTGGTGCCCACCGAGCAACGAGCCGCCGGCTGGAAGGCTCGGTGACCCGACCGCCCCGCCGCACCGGTTCAGGCGAGAGCGCGCGCGTGGCCGGTAAGCCATCGATGGACCGGGTGCGTAGGGGGCCAGCGTGTCGGCGCACCAGCCGACGAAGTCCCCGGTTCCGATGGTCGCTGGGTGCGGCAACCGGTGGGTGACGTGGAAGCCGTCGCGTACGACGAATCGGGCGGCCGCTCCGGCGTCGGTGAAGCCGACCGGCGCCCGGACGCGGGTAGGTTCGCTCGGCTCGGCGCCCGTGTCGAGCAGCGCCGCGACGGCGGTCTCGAGGTCGGCGACGCGTGCCGGGTCGCGCATCGCGGGCAGTGTGGCCCAGGTCGTTCCGACCGCTGCCGGCGACGCCGCGTACGAGAATCTGGGTTGATGTCGGGTACGGGGGTGGCTGCTCCGACCTAGGCCAGCGCCCGAGCGGTGGGCGCCGGACGAAGGGACGACCATGAAGTATATGATCATGATGTTCGGTGGGCTGGGTGCGTCGCTGGCCGACCGGAGTCCGGAGTGGATCTCCCGGATGCAGACCACGCTGATGACCATGGATCGCGAGCTGCGCGAGTCCGGCGAGGTGGTCGACAGCAAGCACCTGATGGACCCCACCCAGGCCACCACGGTCCGGTTCGCTGGAGGCACCCCGACGCCTACCGATGGGCCGTTCGCCGAGATCAAGGAATCCCTCGCCGGGTACTGGATCGTCGAGGTCACGCGGGAACGAGCCCTTGAGATCGCCTCGCGGGTGGTAGCGGTCACCGAGTACCCGATAGAGGTCCGGGGAATCATGGACGAGTCGGCGTCGCCGGAGCGATGACCCTCACGCCGGCGCTCGGGGACCTGCTGCGCGACCTCGCGCCGCAGGTCCTCGGCGCGCTGACCCGCCGGCACGGACAGTTCGACGCCTGCGAGGACGCCGTGCAGGAGGCGCTGCTGGCCGCCTCGATGCGGTGGCCCACCCATGGGATCCCGAAGCGGCCACGGGCCTGGCTGCTGACCGTCGCGACCCGCGCGCTGGTCGACCGCTGGCGCACCGACAGCGCACGTCGCCGTCGAGAGGTACGTGCCGCCCTCTACCCGGCCGACCACGCCACGTCGGTTGAGGACGACTCACTGGTGCTGCTGTTTCTGTGCTGTCACCCCGCCCTGTCCGCGCCCTCGCAGTTGGCGCTCACCTTGCGAGCGGTCGGCGGGCTGACGACGGCCGAAATAGCCGCCGCGTTCCTCGTTCCGGAAGACACCATGTCGCAACGCATCCGTCGTGCCAAACAGCGCATCCGCGACAGCGGTGCGCGGTTCACGCTGCCACCGACGGTTGAGCGCGCCGAGCGGCTGAGCGTGGTGCTGCACGTGCTCTACCTCATCTTCAACGAGGGCTACACCACCAGCGCCGGGCCCAGCCTGTACCGCAACGACCTGACCGCGGAGGCGATCCGGCTGGCCCGGTTGTTGCACCGCCTGCTGCCCCGCGAACCCGAGGTCACCGGGCTGCTCGCGCTCATGCTGCTGACCGACGCCCGCCGCGCGTCTCGCACCGACGCCGACGGGTCGATCGTTCCCCTCGCTGAGCAGAACCGCACCCGCTGGGACCACGCCGCGATCGCCGAGGGTCGAACCCTGCTGACTCGCACCCTCGGTACCGGCCCGATCGGCCCGTACCAGATCCAGGCCGCCATTGCCGCCCTTCACGATGAGGCCACTACCGCCGAAGACACCGACTGGCCGCAGATCCTCGCTCTCAACACCCTGCTCACCGAGGTCGACCCGGGGCCGGTCGTGACCCTCGGCCGCGCGGTCGCGCTGGCCATGGTGCACGGCCCGACGGCAGGGCTAGCCCTGCTCGGCACCCTCGACGCGGACGAACGGATGGCACACACCCACCGCCTCGAAGTCGTCCGCGCCCACCTGCTCGAACAGTACGGCGACCTACCTGCGGCCCGCGCCGGCTATCTGCGGGCCGCCCGCATGACCGCCAGCTTGCCCGAACAGCGCTACCTCACCCGCCGCGCCGCCCAACTGGTGTCCAGCGGGCCGGCTCCGGACGGGCCCTGTGTCAACGAGTCGGCTTGTATGCGGTGACAAGTTCCCAGGTGCCGGGAAGAACCGCCACGCTGTGGAAGCCGACCTCCGTGAGCAATTCGGTGTAGAAGGCCACCTCGCGTAGGCGGCTGACGCTGCTGTCGACGCCGATCAGGAAGTAGCTCCAGAAGAACTGCATGGCCAGCCGGTCGGGGCTACGGAACTCCTCACAGATCAGTATCAGGCCGCCTGGCTCCAGCGCCGCGTACGCATGCCGAACCAGTTCACGGGCGACGGCGTTCGGCCAGTCATGCAGAACCCGCACAAAGGAGAGGGCGTCGTAGCCGCGCGGTAGGGGCGAGGCGAAGAAGTCGCCGCCGATGAAGCCGAGCCGATCCGAGTGACCGCGAGCCTCCCGGGTGGCGGCCACCAGCGGTGCCACCGCCGGCAGGTTGAACACGTCGGCCCGCAGGTGCGACGCGGAGTCGAGTATGTGTGCGGCGAGGGTTCCGTCACCGCCGCCGACATCCAGCAACCGGCGCCGGTCTGACCAGAGTCGGCTTGAGTGCCGGCGCACTGCCTGGATCGCCGGCCCCAGCCCGAGGGCCATGCTGCGCTCGAACTCAGCGGTCTGCGCGGCCGTCTTCGGCGGCCAGGCGAACCCGTCGATGCTGATCTCGCCCCGCAGGCTCTCGGCCAGCCGGCCGTGCAACTGCTGCCACGGATAGCGTTCCCTGTCTTGTTCCGTGGAGCCAGGTCCGACCACCGCGTCGACCGCGACCCGTAGCCCCGGCACCGCTCGGTAGCTGGTCGCGCCGATGTCGTCACCGGACTCGACGCGGTGCAGGAAGCCGAGGCTCTCGATACAGTCGAGGAACTTGTACAGCCGCAGCGGGAGCACCCCCAACTGGGCCGCCAGCACGTCGAGGCGGACCGGTCCGGGCTCCAGAGTGTCGAGTAGTCCCAGGTCGAGGGCCGTGCGCAGGACATCCATGGCCCTGGGCCCGTTGACGAGCAGACTCATCAACGCCCGGGGCGAGAGGGTGACAGTCACCGATGCAGCTCCTTCTCCAGCACATCCATGAACAGGTCGATCTCGTCGAGGGTGTTGTAGACATGCGGGCCGACCCGCAGATAGCCGCGCCAGCTGCAGATCACGCCACGGGCGGCCATCCGCCGCTTGACGGCTTCGCCGTCCGGGATGTCCAGGCACACCACCCCACCTCGTCGGGCCGCGTCGGTGGGGCTGACCACCACGATGCCGGCGGCCTCGGCCCGGTCAAGCAGCCGTTGGGTGAGCGCCAGCGAATGCCGCCGGATGGCGTCGACACCGACGCCGGACAGCAGGTCCAGGCCGACCTGTGACACCAGGGCGGTGAGCGGGTACGGTGTGCCGCCGGCGAACCGGCGCACTCCGGCCGCCCACCCGTGCGAGGGCTGGAACGTCAGTGCGCGGTCGCCCGCCTGCCAGCCGGTGGCCGCCGGTGTCAACGATGGCACCAGGTCCGGTCGGACGTAGAGGAACGCGGTGCCGACACCACACAGCCACTTGTGGGAACCGCCGAGGACGACGTCGACGCCGGTCGCGGTGACATCCAACGGCACCACGCCCACGGTCTGGAAGGCATCCACCACCACCAGTGCGTCGACCTGATGGGCCCGGGCCACCAGGCGGAACAGGTCGACGGTGGCCCCGGAGGTGAAGCTGGCGTGTGGCACGCACACCAGCAGTGTCCGCTCGTCGAGGCTGGCCTCAAGGGCGTCCTGGTCGAGGTGGGGGCCACCGGTACCGACCACGTCGAGTTCGGCGCCGTATCGACCGTACGCCCGGAAGATGAACGGCACCGTAGGGTAGTCGAGATCCGTGACGATGACGCGGTTGCGAGGCGGTTGGTAAGCGAAGCAGGAGGCTACCCGAGCCAGGAAGGTGCTCAGGTTCGCGTCGGTGAGCACGCTGCCCGGCGGCGCGCCGAGGAGCGCGGCCACTGAGTCGGCGTAGCGGTCAAGTCCGATGTGCCAGTCCTGCCAGACGTCGTCGCGCCAAGTGCGCAACGTCGCCCAGTAGTCGTGCAGCACCCGCTCCGCCCCCCTCGGCACGGCGCCAGTGGAGTTGCTGTTGAGGTAGACGCAGCTCTGCAACAGCGGGAACTCGGCGCGCAGGGCGGCGTGCGTGCGGGCGTCGAGACACCGGGCGGTCTGCTCCGGCTGGTTCACGCGCTGCGCCTCCCATGCCGGCCGGCCGCGGCTCGATCGGTGCCTACCGCGGTGAAGACCGGTGTGGCGCTGACCGACGACAGGTAGGGCGTGCCCTCGGTGTAGCCGGTGCCGGACCGCGAGCCGAGCATCCGCACGGCCACCCGGAGATGGGTACGGCGCCACTGCGTCAGCACATCGGCGAACGCCAGCATCCGCCGCGCCACCAGGACAGCGTCGGCGCCGGTGAGCCGGCCATCGGAGACCGCTGCCCGGTACGTCTCGTCGATCGTGGGCTGACCGCGGCGCACCCGAGCCTGCACGTCCGGCACCGACTGGTAGGCCACCGAGTCCAGTCGATCCGGCTCCGGAGTGCGACACAGCGACTCGACGAGCTTGTACGAGCGGGACTGGATCGCGCTGGCGCCCTCGGTGTACTGCCGGAATGTACGAAACGATTCCGGCTGCATGGTGGCCAGGAGAGAGAACAGCGGCCCTGCGGTACCCAGCAGGTCACCGGCGTACCCGAGTCGGTCGGCGGCTGCGGTCGGCGTATCCCCGGCCAAGGCGGTGACTGCCGCGCGAAGTTCGGCGGCAATCCCGGCGAAGAGGCACTCATAGCCCTGCAGCACCCGGATGAACAGGTACTCGTCGTGTGTGACGTGGACCGGCAGCATACTCAGCCGCAGCGGCGGATCTCCGGGGAACTCCAGGTCATGGCTGGCGGTGTGAAGGCCGGCGGCGGCAGTGGTCGGGGCGCCCGCTCTGACCGCCCCGACCACACCGAGACGACCCAGTGCAGGGGCAACGGCTCGGACACCGAGTCGGCATCGTTTGGCGACCACCGCTGGCCCGGGTCTTTGCAGCGGAAGTAGCGCGGTGGTTTGCGCGGCGGCGGCCAGCTCGAACGCCAGCGTGTCGGCCACCAGGCGGACGAGGAGCCGATCCCGGGCCTGCCGCCCGGCTTCCGCCTCCCCTGCCGGGGTCGGATCGTCCGGTCCACAGTGCAGTCGAAGCAGCCGCAGGGCCAGGTAACTGCAATAGTCGTAACGGCCGTCCCACTTGTCGAGTGCGACGTCCAGGAAGTCGGTCAGTAGCCGGTGCGCGGCGTCGCTGCTGCCTGGGGCCTGGCTGGCCACCGCCTGTCGGGCACTGTCGAGCAGGGCGAGGAAGCTCTTTTCGACAAAGTGTTTGCCGACCCGGTGAAATTCGTTAAGCACGGGTGAGTAGGGAAAGCTGCGCGGTTCGACCGGGCCGGACAACCAGTGGATCAACGCGCGCACAGACCACCCCTCGACATCGAGAAGACGAATCACACCGGAGGTCGCCGGATGTGCCGCCGACCGCAGATCTGGGGTTGAGCAGCTATTCGTTAGTGGTGGGACGCAACCGCGCCTGCCACAACTCGGGAAAGAACCGATGTCCGGCGAGTTTCGCCAGCATGTTCGCCGGACTGCCGGGACTACCAGCCGGGGGATGACCGCCAACCCGCAGGGCCACCTGGTAGTGGCGGACCCGCCACACCGACACCCGTTCGTCCCACTCCACCATCGCCTCGGCGAGCCGGGGCAGCGGATCAGACAGATCCGCCGCGCGCAGGTCCGCCGCCCGGGGACCGCGAGTGACAAGCTGCTTGTTGAACGCACGGCCGAGCTGTCGGCTGGCACCATGGACGGCCCGCCATCCTGGCGACTCTGCGCCAGAACCGTTGCCCAGGGCAGGCTGCATCGCCTGGAAGTCGACTGGGGACAAAAATCGCAGCATCTCCAGCTCGTCGGTGATCAAGCGGACCGCGAGCGTCGCCCGAACCAGCAGCGCTTCCGCGGCCAGTAGCTGACCGGCGTCCACCCGAGCGGTCGCCTCCGCCAGCTCCGCCGCCGCCAGCTTCAGCCACAACTCCGTTGACTGGTGCACCACCTGGAAAAGCAGCTCGTCACGGTGCACGACCTCGTCCGACGATCGTTGCAGATCGAGCAACACATCTGTCCGCATGTAGCGGGCGTAGTCTGTAGCACCGGCACCAGGCAGGACGGGCGAATGGTCGTGCTTCACGGAATAAGCCCTCCGGGTTGGCGCTGACGCCGATAACAGCAAAACACTGGCGGCCATCATCCAACGACAGACAGCAATGCGCTACCCCCTGATCGCGATGGATCTGAAGTGATCTCAACATTCCTTGATTGGTGCGTCACGTGCGGAGGTGCCGGGTCCGACGACCTGCGCAGGCCAGATCACACTTCCAGCGCGGGGGCAGTGCCTACCGCCGGCCCTCGTCCCCCGGTGGGCGCGGGTAGCAGCCGGAGGGGTCGGCCGGCGACTGGCACACGCGTGATGTGAGGGCGTCGACCGCACCCGCGTGCAGAGGCCAGGCCGACACCCCGCACAGCACTGTCCGAGAGTAGTCGTGCGGATGCACTCAGCTACTTCTCAGGTGGCGTTGGTAGCTTCCCGGCGCAACGGCCTCCATTATGGAGGTCGCTGATCTCGTTGCGACACAAGGGTTTTAGTGAAAGTTCTACCGGATCCGGGTGTCGCGCGTCCGGTGAGCGTCGAGGGAGAGGTTTGTGGTGTTCAAGAAGATGCTGGGCGCGTTCGGGGTGGGCGGGCCCAGCGTCGATACCGTCCTGTCCAATCCGAACACCCGCCCGGGGCTGATGTTGGGCGGGCAGGTGAACCTGACCGGTGGCAGCCACGATGTGGGGATCGACCACATCACCGTCGGGCTGGTCACCCGGGTGGAGATCGACGGCGCGGAGCAGGAGTACGACGCTCTCGTCGAGTTCCAGCGCGTACAGGTCGCCGGTGGCCTGCACCTGCGCGAGGGCCAGCAGTTGTCCCTGCCGTTCCAGGTGGCCATGCCGTGGGAGACCCCCGTGACCGACCTGTACGGGCAACACCTGCACGGCATGACCATGGGCCTGCGCACCGAGGTGGCCATCCGTGGAGCCGTGGACAAGGGCGACCTCGACCCGGTTTACGTGCATCCGCTGCCGGTGCAGGAACGCATCCTGGAAGCGTTCGGCCGGCTCGGCTTCCAGTTCAAGGGCGCCGACCTGGAGCGCGGGCACATCTCCGGCCTGCACCAGAGCCTGCCGTTCTATCAGGAGATCGAGTACTACGCCGCCGCGCGGTACTCCCACAGCGTCAACGAGGTCGAGCTGACCTTCGTCGCGAACGAGCACGGCGTGGACGTCGTGCTGGAGTTCGACAAGCGCGGGGGCCTGTTCACCGGCGGCCACGACTCCTACGGCCGCTACCACGCCGCGCACGCCGACGCCGATCGCGTGGACTGGGCCGCGCAGGTCGACGGCTGGGTCCGCCAGGCCCTCGACGGCTACCAGAACGTGCACGCCGGCCACGGCTACGCCCCACCCGCCCAGGGCTACGGCACGCCGGGCTACCCGCCCCCGCCGCCCGGCTACGGGCAGCCCACCTACGGCGCCCCCGGCCACGGGCCTGCGGCGTACGGCCACGCCGGCGGGCACTACAAGGAGGAGCACCACGAGCGGCATGGTGGCCCCGGCATGGGTGCCGTCGCCGCGGGCGTGGTCGGCGGCGCCGCGCTCGGCTTCGCCGGCGGCATGGTCGCCGACGAGGTCTTCGACGCCTTCGGCGACGACGAGGGCGTCGACGAGGAGGCGTGAACGTCTGGATCCACCGTGGAATTCACCACCGCTTTTTGATCTAGTTCGGCAGGTTTGTCCGTAACCGGTTGGATCGCCCGATCGGACTTCGAAGGAGTGTGCATGCCCGTCACCGCCGACCTCACCAAGCTGGTCGACAAGGCCTACCAGGACAAGAACCTCACCGAGATCGTCGACGCCCCGGTGTCCGCCCTCGCCGGGGTCAGCGACGGCGACGCCAAGCTGCTCAAGGACGCCTTCAACATCACCACTGTCGGCGACCTGGGCCGTAACCCCTACTTCCGCACCGCCAACGCCCTGGTCGCCCTCACCGGCGGCAAGTAGCACCACCGCGGATGCCCGGTGGCCAGGAGTTCCCCCCCGGGCCATCGGGCATCAGCGATTCGGCCTCCGTCCCCTTGGGTGTCGGGTCCGCGACGGCTGGCGTGGCTGGTTTCGGCGGTTGCGGGGAAGGGCAATGATCGGAGCCGACGACAAACCCCCTCTGGAGGGATGGCTCTCGTGGAAGTTACCGGCTTCTTCACCGCGATCATCATCGGTCTGATCATCGGCGCGCTTGGCCGCCTGGTGGTGCCGGGCAAGCAGAACATCCCGATCTGGCTGACCCTGCTCATCGGCGTGGCCGCCGCATTCCTCGGCACCCTCGTCGCCGGCGCCCTCGGTGTCGATGACACCCGCGGCATCGACTGGATCGAGCTGGCCATCCAGGTCGTCTTCGCCGCGATCGGCGTCGCCGTCGCCGCCGGGGCCTACGGCCGCCGCCGCGTCCACTGACCGTCACACCGTGCCGCCGGCCCAACCCCTTCCGGAAGGGCCGGCGGCATGCTGCCGGCACCGACAGCACCCGCGGCGCCGCTGGCACACCGATGCACCCACACCTTTACCGCTGACGAGAGGACACACCTGATGGCGGCGGAGGGCAGCACCAAGGCCGTGGTGACAGCGCTGGTCGCGAACCTGGGTATCGCGGTGAGCAAGTTCGTCGCCGCAGGCGTCACCGGGTCCGCGTCAATGCTCGCCGAAGGCGTGCACTCCGTCGCGGACTCCACCAACCAGGCGCTGCTGCTGCTCGGCGGCAAGCGCGCCCGCCGCGCCCCCACCGCCCTGCATCCGTTCGGCTACGCCCGCGAGCGCTACATCTACTCGTTCATCGTCGCGATCATCCTGTTCACCCTCGGCGGCCTGTACGCCCTCTACGAGGGCTACCACAAGATCAGCGACCCGCACGAGCTGACCTCACCGCTGATCGCTGTCGCCGTCCTGCTGATCGCGATCGCCCTCGAGGGCTACGCCCTGCGGACCGCGGTGAAGGAGGCGAACAAGGTTCGCGGCAAGCGGAGCTGGGTCTCCTTCGTCCGCCGCGCCCGCGCCCCGGAACTGCCGGTGATCCTCCTTGAGGACGCCGGCGCCCTGCTCGGCCTGCTCTTCGCCCTGTCCGGCATCGGCCTGAGCGTGCTCACCGGCAACGCCCTATTCGACGGCATCGCCACCCTGTGCATCGGCGTCCTGCTGATGGTCATCGCCGTCATCCTCGCCGTCGAGACCAAGAGCCTGCTCATCGGCGAGGCCGCCCTGCCCGAAGAGGTCACCGCGATCCACACCGAACTGGTCGCCACCCCTGGCGTCGACGGCGTCATCCATCTGCGCACCCTGCACCTCGGCCCGGACGAGCTTCTCGTCGCGGCGAAGATCGCCATCGGGACGACGGACCGGGGAGCCGACGTCGCCGCCACCATCGACGACGCCGAGGCCCGGATCCGCCGAGTGCTGCCCACCGCCACGGCGATCTACCTCGAACCCGATGTCGACCGGCGGCCCACCCCCGCCGGTGCCGCCGCACCCGGCCTCGGCACCTGACCCGCCGACGGTGGTTCGGGTCCGGCGTCGGGGTACTGACGCGGTGTGGCGCCGCTGCGAGACGGTGACCGAGTGCCCACCCGAGATCGTGACGAACTGGCTCAGCGAGCTGCACCAGCACACCGGCTTCACCCGCGCCCCGACCGGCTCGACCTCAGAGGCGTCTGCGCGACCTGCGCCGGCACGCGAGGCGACGCCCCGGGTCGGGTAGAGGCAGGGCGGATCGCTGCCCCTGCAGGTCTCATCTTCCACTGCGACACCACCATTATGCGTCGCGGAAACCGTCACCCGGATGGAATGCGCTCGCCGCACCGACCGCTACGACGTCTCCTGCGGCTCGGCGGCGGGGTGCGGCGTCGCGACGGTGATCCGGACAGCGGTGGTCAAGATCAGACCGCCGCCGGGACGGCGGGCGGGTTCGAGCGCGCGAGCGGCATCGGTGGCCGCGGCCTCCAGCCGGTCGGCGGGAATGTGCCGTAGCAGGGCGCGTCCGCCGTGGGACCACATCCACTCCATCCAGTGGTCCACGTCGCGGAAGCGGCTGTCCACCCGGTGCTCGCTGATCGCGGTGACGGTGAGGTCGGCCGCCGCCATGGTCGCGGTGACCGCCACGTCGTCGGCGAACGGGTCGGCCGCCGGCGCCGGTCGGGGCCGGTCCGCCGGCAGATGCCCGGCGAGGGCGTCCAGGGCGGCGACGAACGCCGGGTCCTGGGCGGCGAAGGTGCTGACCGCCAGCCGGCCCGCCGGTTGGAGCAGCCGCGCGTACGCCCGAAGGGCCTGACCGGGGTCGGGCAGCAGGAAGACGACCAGCCCGGCCAGGACCGCGTCGAAGCTGCCTTCCGGGAAGTCCGGCTGCTGGGCATCGCCCACCCGCACCTCGACATGTCGACCGATGGCAGCTGATCGGCGGGCGCGCTCTCGTCTCGCAGGCTGCGCGTCAGTGGTAGACATCCGACGCGCGGTCCGGTACTTCTGCTGTGACGGGGGCGCGGTCTCGACGGCACCACACCCGCGGCTCCCAGCCCGCTCCCTCCTGGCATCCGTCAGGCCAACTCACCGAGGGAACCGCAGCCACAGCCAGTGATGACCGCCCGACACCCATCGCCGTTCGCTGCCGCGCCGATAGGCTGTCCGGGTGCGCCTGGCTGTCCTCGGACCACCCGGCTCCGGCCGTGAAACCGTCGCCGGCGCCATCGCCGCGCGTCTCGGCGTTCCCGCCATCAGTTTGGCGAATCACCCAGGCCGAGATTCGAGCGAACACCCCGCTGGCGCTTCAGGCCCGACAGCATATGAACGCCGGGGAACTCGTGCCCGACCGGGTGTTTCTGGCCATGATCCGCAGCCGCCTCACCCAGCCTGACGTTGCCAGTGGCTTTGTCCTCGACGGTTTCCCCAACCACGTCGTCACCGCGGTGGCACTCGATGCCCTGTTATCCGACCTCGGCACACCCCTCGACCGGGCAATCAACCTCGTCCTTCCCGACACGGAGGTCCTTCACCGCCTGGCCGGCCGCCGCACCTGCCGCGACTGCGGCAGAACCTGCCAGACCGAGTTCACCACTCCCCTACGCTCCGAGGTCTGCGAACGCTGCGGAGGGGAAATGTTCCAACGCGTCAACGACCACCCCGACCGGATCACCGCCGGCCTGCAGCCCTATCGACCCGCCGCCGCAGTCACACTTCAACCACTACCGCGCATTGGGCAAGCTCACCTCGACCAACGCCACTCTCACCGCGGCCGAGATCACCGCCGAAGCACTCGCATGATGGATCACCGCAACACCCCCGACGCTCTGGGCGCCTGCTTCGCCGGGGAAGCCGGATGGCGACATGTGGCGGTGCCCGCGCATCATGACCGGGTGGACGCCCGACGAGCGATCGCTCTGATCGATGACCTTCGGTCGTTCGTCGATGGCCGCCGCGCGGAGGTGGCCCGTACGAGCGCTGCTGGAGTCGAGCTTCTTACCCGCTACAGGGATGGTCGGCTGGACGAACTGTGGCTGGACCACGACCTGGGCGGCGACGACACGATCTGGCCGGTGGTAGAGGTCCTGGAGCAGGCCGCCTTCGACGACCGCCCCTTCAACATCGGTGTGGTCGTCGTCCATTCCGCCAACCCGGGCGGTGCCGCGAGAATCGCGCTTGTCCTGGGGCGCTGGGGTTATCGGGTCCGCGTCGCATCGGGTTGCTCAGACGTCGGCTACGACAAAGGTCCTCCGGCGAGCTGATCGATCCGGCTACGCCGTCGCGTAGCAGGCTGCGACCCACCGGCTGTCGCCCGGTAGATGTCGAGGTGATACCCACTGGGTAGGCTCCGAGATCGGCGCGGTGGTTGACGGTGGCGCTGAGAGACAGGGCCGCCGTCAGCAGGGATGAAGGGCGGGCCCCGGGCGGCTTGTTCTCGGGGTTGGCTCGACGGGACCGGAGCGGATGCAACTGTGAAAGGCAACCAGCGGACTGGCGATGCGAGCGCCGCCGCATCCACGCTGGACCTGAACCCGCTTCAGAGTCGGCAGAGCCTACGCGAGGACGTAGCGCACGCCCTGCGCGCGGCTATCGTGGCTGGCAGCTTGAGGCCGGATTCGACCTACTCCGTCCCGATGCTGGCCGGACGCTTCGGCGTCTCGCCCACGCCGGTTCGCGAAGCGATCCTCGACCTGGCCAAGGAGGGCTTGGTCTCGATCGTCAAGAACAAGGGATTCCGCGTCAAGGCCCTCAGCGAGCGGGATCTGGACGAGATCACTCAGATTCGGGAGCTTCTCGAGATTCCGGTGGTGGCCGACCAGACGGGCAGACTGTCGGAACCGCAGGTGCGGGAACTGCGGAGGTTGGCGGACAACATCGTTTCTGCTGCCGGACGTGGGGACCTGGTGGCGTACATCGAATCGGACAACGCCTTCCACCTGACACTGTTGCGTGCCGCTGGGAATCAACGGCTGGTCGAGACGGTTGCCGACCTGCGCAATCACACCCGTTTATACGGTCTCGACGCACTGGTGGAGAGTGGAGGTCTGGTCGACTCCGCGAACGAGCATCTCGAGTTGATCGAGCTCATCGCCGGGAGTGACCGTGAGGCCGTGGTCGGCCTGATGCGACACCACTTGCGGCACGTCCGGGGCATCTGGGCGGCCCGTCGTGAAGACTAGGATCAACGTGCTCTGTTAGCACGTCCGCCATGCTGGCTGCCGCCCCCGGCCGCCAGCATGGCACCTCGGGGCCACACCTACTGTGCTCGCCGGCAGCAGCCGGCCCGCCATCGCATGCGGTCACGCCCTCAGCACGTCTTCGACTGACCTCGAAGGCGCCGGGGCCGGGCCGATTCACCTCTTGACGGGGCGGGCACAGCCACTATGGTGCTATGTAACATATTACTGATGGAGGCCGCATGGAAATGGCGCCGTGGCGTGGGGTTCTCGTAGCGACCGCTCTACCGTTCCACGCCGACCAGGGCATCGATTTCGGCGCTTACGCTGCACATGTCGGGTGGCTCGCTGACAACGGCTGCCACGGCGTTGTCCCCAACGGTTCTCTCGGTGAATACCAGGCGCTCAGCAGCGAGGAACGGGCTTCGGTGGTGCGAACGGCAGTGCAAGCCGCCCCTGATGGGTTCGCCGTCGTACCAGGCGTCTCGGCCTACGGTGCCGACGAGGCACGGCGCTGGACCGAGCAGGCTGCGGAGGAAGGCTGCCCGGCCGTCATGTTGCTGCCACCGACGACGTACCGCGCTGACGAGGCAGCAGTGCTGGCCCACTACCGCGAGGTGGCGAAGGCAGGTCTACCGATCGTCGCCTACAACAATCCGATGGACACGAGGGTGGACCTGACACCCGACCTGCTGCGGCGTCTACACGACGAAGGTTTGATCGTCGCGGTCAAGGAGTTCAGCGGCGACGCCCGCCGGGCGTACCAGATCGCCGAGACGGCGCCTGGTCTCGACATCCTCGCCGGCGCGGACGACGTCGCGCTCGAATTCCTGATCGCGGGCGCGGTGGGATGGATTGGCGGTTACCAGAACGCCATTCCGGCAAGCTGCGTTCGCCTTTACGAGGCCGCGACGGCGGGTGATCTCAGGACGGCCGTCCTCCTCTACCGGGCACTGCATCCGCTGCTCCGTTGGGATTCGCGCACTGAGTTCGTTCAGGCGATCAAGCTTTCCATGGATGTAGCCGGTCGTTCTGGCGGCTTCACGCGCCAGCCGCGCCAGCCACTGGCCTCCACCGACGCCGCGGTCATCCGTACCACGACCGAACGGCTGCTCGCGGCAGGGCACCGCTGATGCGCAGTAGCCGCCTCATTCACGTCGTCGACTCCCACACGGAGGGAATGCCCACCCGGGTGGTGACCGGAGGCGCGCCGCTCCTGCCGGGCGACACCATGGCGCAACGTCGGGAGTACCTGACGAACCACCGCGATGACCTGCGCACGTTTCTGATGTACGAGCCGCGCGGGCACTCCGCCATGTCGGGTGCGATCCTCCAGCCGCCCACCCGCCCGGACGCCGATGTCGGTGTGGTCTTCATCGAGGTGTCGGGGTGTCTGCCGATGTGCGGACACGGTGCGATCGGTGTGGCTACCGTACTGGCGGAGACCGGGATGGTGCCGGTCACCGAGCCGGTGACCACGATCCGCCTCGATACGCCGGCCGGACTGGTGGTGGCGTCTGTCAAGGTCGAGCAGAGCCGCGCCACCGCTGTCACCATCCAGAACGTTCCTTCCTTCCTGGTGGAACAGGACGCCCTGGTCGACGTCCCCGGCTACGGCCACGTCCGTTACGACCTCGCGTTCGGCGGCAACTTTTATGCGATCGTCGACCTGCCGGAGTTGGGCCTGCGACTGGATCGCATGGACAAACAACGGCTGCTGGAGGTGGGGCTCAGCGTCATGAGAGGGGTGAACGACATCGCCCGGCCCGTGCACCCCGAGCAGCCACACATCTCCGGATGCCACCATGTCTACCTGGCGGCGGAGGGGGCGACCGCCCGGTTGTCACGCCACGCCATGGCCATCCATCCCGGCTGGTTCGACCGATCCCCTTGCGGGACCGGCACGTCGGCGAGGATGGCGCAGTTGCACGCCCGCGGGTTGCTCCCCCTCGGACAGGAATTCGTCAACGAGTCCATCATCGGCAGCCGGTTTTCCGGTCGGCTGATCGATACGACCACCGTCGCCGGTCGGCCCGCAGTGGTGCCGACAGTTACCGGGCGGGCGTGGCTTACCGGTACCGCCCAGTTCTTCCTCGACCCCGAGGACCCTTTCCCGGCGGGATTCATGTTGTGAGTCTCATTCAGAGCCGTTCTCCTCAGAAGCCGGACGATGTCGTCGCGGAGCGTGCCCCGGTCACTCCTGATGGTGTGCGTAAGCTCGCCGATTCGGTCCGTGTCGCGCAGGGCGCCTGGCGCCGTCGGGATCCGTCCGGCCGCGCTGCCGCCCTGAGCGGGGCGGCGGACCGGCTGCGGGCTCGGGCCGGTGAAGCGGCTGCTTTGATCGTCCGTGAGGTGGGCAAGCCGGTCGTGGAGGCGAACGCCGAGGTCAGCCGGGCCGCTGCGATCCTCGACTACTACGCACAGTCCTGCTTCGCGGCGATCGGCGACCTGCTGGCGCCGACGCTGCCGGCGAATCAGCCGGGACTGCTGTTCACCGAGCGTCGGCCGCGGGGCGTGGCTGGTCTGATCACGCCGTGGAACTTTCCACTGGCCATTCCTCTGTGGAAGGCTGCACCGGCCCTCGCCACTGGTAACGGAGTGCTGCTCAAGCCGTCGCCCGAGGCGCTGGCTTGCGGCGAGTTGGTGGCGGGCCTGTTCGACGGGCTGCTGCCCGACGATCTGCTCCATGTGGTGCCGGGAGGTGCGGACACCGGACAGGCCGTCGTCGAAGCGGCTGACGTCGTGTCCTTCACCGGCTCCGCGACGGTCGGCAGGGGTGTCGCCGTCGCCGCCGTTCGCGCCGGGCTGCCGGTTCAGGCGGAGATGGGCGGACAGAACGCCGCGGTCGTGCTGCCGGACGCCGACCCTGCCACCACTGCCACGATGCTGGCAGGTGCCGCCATGGGATATGCGGGCCAGAAGTGCACCGCAACTCGGCGGATCATCGTGGTGGGCGACGCCACCGCGCTCACCGAAGGCCTGGTGGCCGCGGTGGCGGGGCTACGCGTCGGCGACCCGGCCGATGCCGGCGTCGCAGTCGGTCCCGTCATCACCGACGCCGCGCGCCGTCGAGTTCTGGACGGCGTCGCGGCAGTCCGCGCGGCAGGAGGCCGAGTTCTCACTCGTCCCGCGTCCCGGGCTGACGGCCTTTATGTGGCGCCGGTACTGCTCGATTCGGTCGACCCCGGCCATCCGGTCGCGTGCGAGGAGACGTTCGGCCCGCTGGCCAGTATCTTCACCGTGTCGGACCCGGCCGCCGCGGCCGCTCTGGTCAACCACGTTCGGTACGGGCTGGTGACGTCCGTCCACGGTCGCGACATCGGCCGGTTATTCGAGGTGGTCCGGGCCATCGACACCGGTCTCATCCGGGTCAACACGCCCACTACCGGAGTCGATTTCCATGCGCCGTTCGGCGGTGAGAAGGCGTCCAGCCAGGGCCCTCGAGAACAGGGCACAGCCGCGTTGGACTTCTACACCTCGTTGCGCACCATCACCCTCTGCACTCCCCCACCCGAGCCCGCCGAGGAGGCCGCATGAAATGGGTCGACCTGTACACCGGTAGTCATGATCTGCCGGTCAGCCCCGCGTTGGAGGAGTTAATGCTCTCCGGGTGGGCGGACAGCGAGCAGTACGTCACACAGGTCGACGAGGTCGCCGGCTGGGCGGCGGCACGCCGGAGACAGTTGCACGGCCGCTTTTCCGGGGAACGGCTCGTCGTCCCGGCCGGAAGCTTCAAGAGGCGTTCCAACGACCAGCACTATCGGTTCCGCCCGCATTCTGCCTATGTCTGGCTGACCGGCGACCAGTCCTCAGACGGGGTCCTGGTCATCGAGCCGGACGGTGAGGAGATGCTCTTTCTTCGCCCCCGATCCGACCGGAGCACGCCCGAGTTCTTCCGTGACCGGATGTACGGGGAACTGTGGGCCGGACGCCGCCCCACCTTGGGAGAGAGCCGTCGGCGGCTGGCTGTGACGACCCGTCATCTGGCCGAGCTGGAGTCGGCCCTGTCCGGTCGGGGCGTCCCGACCCGCGTGCTGCGTGGAGTCGACGTGCACGTGGATGGGCTGACGGCCGACGCCGCGGGATCCGGCGATCTGGAATTCGCTGCGGTACTGGATGAGATGCGGCTGGTCAAGGACGACTGGGAGGTCGGCCAGCTGGAAGAGGCGGTAGCCATCACCACCCGCGGTTTCGAGGACATGGTGCGTGCCCTGCCGATGGCGAAGCGTACGTCCGAGCGTTACCTGGAGGGGGTGTTCTGGCAGCGAGCCCGCTTGGAGGGCAACGACGTCGGATACCACTCGATCGTGGCCGCCGGTGCGCACGCCGCCACCTTGCACTGGATCGACAACGACGGCGCGGTCCGCGACGGGGACCTGCTGCTGCTCGACGCCGGCGCCGAGACGAGATCGCTCTACACGGCAGACATCACTCGTGTTCTACCGGTGTCCGGCCGGTTCAGTCCGCTGCAACGCGATCTCTACGAGTTGTGCCTGAAGGCGAACGACGCAGCTCTGGACTGCCTCAAGCCGGGCGCCGACTGGCGTGCGTTCCATCAGGCGGCGATGACCGTGCTGGCGTACGGCCTAGCCGACCTGGGCGTGCTGCCCGTGTCGCCGGAACGCGCCTTGACCGAGGAGTCCGGGCTCTACCGGCGGTGGACGCTGTGTGGATCAGGCCACATGCTCGGTCTGGACGTCCACGACTGCGCGGCTGCCCGCGCCGGCAGCTACCTGCACGGACGGCTGGCTGCCGGCCAGATGCTCACTGTCGAGCCCGGCCTCTACTTCCAGCCCGACGACGAGTTGGTTCCGGCTGAGCTGCGCGGAATCGGGATTCGGATCGAGGAGGACGTTCTCGTCACCGACAACGGCTGTCGAGTCCTCTCCTCCGGGCTACCTCGACGTCCCGACGAGATCGAGGCGTGGATGCACCGGGTGTCGTCGTGATCGACGCCGGCGCGGACGTGGTGGTGATAGGCGCCGGGATGACCGGTGCCGCCTGCGCCTACTACGCCGCACGGGCTGGCCTGACGGTGACAGTGGTGGACCGGGCCGGCGTCGCATCCGGCACCACCGGGGCCGGCGAAGGCAACATCCTCCTGTCCGACAAATCACCCGGACCGGAACTCAGCCTGGCGCTTCATTCCGTCGCGCTGTGGCGCGAACTGGGAGAGACCGTAGGCGATGCGCAGATCGAACTGGAACGAAAGGGCGGACTGGTGGTGGCGGCCTCGGCGACAGAGCACGACACGCTGTCGGCGTTCGCGGACCGCCAGCGTGCTGCGGGCGTCGAGGCGCACGCCGTCGCCTCGCATGAGTTGCCCGGCTACGAGCCGCACCTGTCCCCCCATCTCGTCGGTGCGGTGCACTATCCCCAGGACATGCAGGTCCAGTCCATGCTCGCCGCCGCACACCTGCTCCGTGCGGCCCGGGCAACGGTACTGACCGGCATCTGCGTCGTCGGCCTGCTCTGGGACGGCACCGGGGGGATTCGAGCTGTGCGGACTGATCATGGCCTGCTGTCGACGACCAGGGTGGTGAACGCCGCCGGCGTATGGGCTGGCAGAGTCGCCGCGTTGGCGGGCGTCGAGCTGCCGATCCTGCCTCGACGTGGCTTCGTCCTGGTCACCCAGCCGCTGCCTGAGCTCGTGCGGCACAAGGTCTACGCCGCCGGTTACGTTGCGAACGTCGAGCGCAGCACCGCTGGGCTGGAGATCTCTCCGGTGGTGGAGGGGACTCGCGCCGGCACGATCCTGATCGGGTCCAGCCGGGAGCATGTCGGCTTCGACCCGGCCATGTCTCTGCCGGCACTGCGAGGGCTCGCAGCGGCTGCGATACGCCTGTTCCCGATCCTGGGCGGCGTCTCCGCGATTCGCGCCTACCGGGGTTTCCGGCCGTACAGTCCGGACCATCTGCCGATCATCGGCGCGGACAAGGACGTGCCGGGGCTCTTTCATGCCACCGGCCACGAGGGCGCCGGTATCGGCCTCGCCCCGGCGACCGGGCACGCCATCGCCGCACTGCTGACCGACCGACGCCCGCACGTGGATCTACGACCGTTCGCACCGGAGCGTCACCATGTTCACCTTTGACGGCCGCTCGATCCCTCACGACGGGCGGCAGAGCGTAGCCGCGGCCCTTCTCGCCGCCGGGATCCGATCCTGGCGGGGCACACGGGTCGAGGGGCGACGCCGGGGGGTCTTCTGCGGCATCGGCGTGTGCTTCGACTGTCTCGTCACGGTCAACGGTGTGCCGTCGCAGCGGGCCTGTCTTGTGGTCGCCCGCAGCGGTGACGTGATCGAACCTCAGGACGAGCTGCGGGAGGGGACATGAGCACGTACGACCTGGTGGTGATCGGTGCAGGACCGGCCGGGCTGGGCGCGGCGGTCACGGCGGCCGATGCCGGCTGCCGGGTGGCCGTCCTGGATGCCGGGCCGCGTCCCGGCGGACAGTACTGGCGGCACCGATCCGGTGCGGACGCCCCCAGCCACACGGACTGGGCGGTGTTCGCCGGTCTGCGCGCACGGTTCGATCAGCTCGATCATCATCCGGACGCGGCAGTGTGGTTCGTCGAGTCTCGCCCGGACGACGTCGGTCCGCAGTTCGCCGTCCACACGCACTCCACGGTCGTGTACGGCCGGCGACTCGTCATCGCCACCGGAGCTCATGACCGGGTTGTCCCTTTCCCAGGTTGGGATCTGCCGGGGGTGGTCACCGCCGGTGGAGCTCAGGCCCTGCTGAAGGGTCAAGGGGTGGTGTTCGCGCGACGCGTCGTCGTCGGGGGTACCGGACCGTTTCTGTTGCCGGTCGCGACCGGCTTGGCCGACGCCGGCGCCACGGTGGTCGGCGTCTACGAGGCGAATAACCCTGTCCAGTACGCACGGCATGTCGGTGCGGTTCTTGGCGCAGCGAGCAAGTTGACCGAGGCAGGCCGGTACGGCTGGCGGATGCTGCGTCGCCGGGTGCCGTATCGGCGGCGTATGGCTGTGGTGGCCGCGCACGGCGACGATCAGCTCGTGGGGGTGACAGTGGCGGCGATCAGCCCGCTGGGCTCGGTGGTGCCCGGCAGCGAGAGACACGTCGGCTGCGACGGTCTCGCCGTCGGCTTCGGTTTCACCCCGCAGGTGGAGGTGGCTGTCGCCCTGGGATGCGAGACATTCATGAACCGCGATGGAAGTCTCGTGGTGAGGATCGGGCCGGATCAAGCGACCTCGGTACCGGGCGTGTACGCAGCGGGCGAGGTGACCGGCGTCGGCGGGGCGAAGCTGGCGCTCGTGGAAGGGCACCTCGCCGGGGACGCGGTCGCCCGGTCTCTCGGTCGTGCGAGGCCGCTGCGCGCGGGTGAGCGCAGTAGGTTGCTGCGGATCCGGCGTCGACTGCGTCGTTTCGCCGCCGTTATGCATGCGGTTCATCCCGTGCCGGCCTTCTGGCCCGACCTGTGTGACGACCAGACTCTCGTCTGTCGGTGCGAGGAGGTGTCGGCAGGCGCTGTTCGGCAGGCGGTGCGTGAACTGTCCGCGGGCGATGCCAGGGGCACGAAGCTGTTGACCCGCGCCGGCATGGGCTGGTGCCAGGGGCGAATATGTGGTTACGCCACTGCATGCCTCACCGCCCGAGAAGCGGCCCGGCCGGTGAGTTCGGTGGATCTTCAGGGACATGCGTCTCGTACGCTGATGCAGCCGATCACGCTTGCCGACCTCGCCGGCGACGACTGATCTGGCGCACGACGAATCACGGCCGGCGCGGAGGTGCCCTCAGCATTCGATGACGTTGACGGCGAGCCCGCCGCGCGCGGTCTCCTTGTACTTGACCTTCATGTCCGCGCCGGTCTCCCGCATGGTCTTGATGACCTTGTCCAGCGACACGGCGTGCACCCCGTCGCCCCGCAACGCCAGCCGAGCCGCGGTGATCGCCTTGATGCTCGCCACCGCGTTGCGCTCGATGCACGGGATCTGCACCAGGCCACCCACCGGATCGCAGGTCAGCCCCAGGTTGTGCTCCATGCCGATCTCGGCCGCTTTCTCCACCTGCTCCGGCGTACCGCCGAGCGCCTCGGCGAGCCCGGCCGCCGCCATCGAGCACGCCGAACCCACCTCGCCCTGGCAGCCCACCTCGGCACCGGAGATCGACGCGTTCTCCTTGAACAGCACGCCGATCGCGCCGGCCGCGAGCAGGAACCGGACCACGCCCTCCTCGGACGCGCCCGGCACGAACCGGGTGTTCTCCTCGTTGACCGCCAGCGCGAACAGCGTCACCCAGTCCATCGCGCGCAGCGGATCCTGGCTGCCGGTCTCCGCCTCCAGGCTGCGCCGCATCTCGGCCGCGCGCCGCCGGACCTTCAACCCACCCGGGAGTACGCCGTCACGGGTGCAGCCGTTCTCCACGCACTCGCGCATCACCCGCCAGATCTCCAGCAAACCCGCCCGGACGTCCGTCTCGCTGCGCCAGGACAGCTCGTTGGCGAGCATCACCTCGCTGATCGACAGACCGGTCCCGGAGGTGACCTTGAGCAGTTCCGCGCCGGTCAGGAACGGGTGCCGCACCCGGGTGGTGTCCGCCTTGATCCGGTCCGCACCGGCGGCCGCCTCGTCCACCACGAACCCGCCGCCGACCGAGTAGTACGTGCGCGCCCGCACCTCGTTCCCGGCCGCGTCGTACGCCGAGAACGTCATCCCGTTCGGGTGGTACGGCAGCGAGCGCCGGCGGTGCAGCACCAGATCGGCGTCCGGGTCGAAGTCGATCCCCTGGCTGCCGAACAGGTCGAGCCGCCGCTGGGTGCGGATCCGCTCCACACGCGGCCCGACCGAGTCGGTGTCGACTGTCTCCGGGACCTCGCCCTCCAGCCCCAGCAGCACCGCCCGGTCACTGCCGTGCCCGTGCCCGGTCGCGCCGAGCGAGCCGAACAGCTCCGCCCGTACCCGCGCCACGTCGGCGAGCTGCCCGTCGGCCTTCAGGCCCGCCACGAACGTACGGGCGGCCCGCATCGGCCCGACGGTGTGCGAGCTGGACGGCCCGATACCGACGCTGAAAAGATCGAAAACACTGATCACGGCGCAATGCTCCTGTCATCGCCACGGACGATGGTCTTCGGTTCCGCGCGACCGCCCATGGCTGCCTGGCCGCGCCGACCTGTGGTGGCGCACCCTGCTGGGCTGTCTGGCCACACCCACGCTGCAGGCGGTCGCGTTCTCGGCAGGCATCAGCCTGCTGATCGACCCGGAAGCCAACCTGCCGATCCTGCTCGGCCTACCCGGCTCGGACACCCTCAACTTGCTGCTGGTCATCGTCGTGCTGTGGGTCACCGTCAGGATCCCCGGCATGATGCGCCGGTACGTCACCCGCGCGGGCTCGCCGAACATGGGCGGGGTTTTGCTGCGCGCGGTGTTCATCCAGGGCATCACCCGCACCCTGCCGTTCGGCCGGCTCGCACGTGTGCGGGGTGCGCGATGAACACCGAGGACACCAGCCCGCGCGCCGTCGTACCGGCCAACATCAGCGAGGCCGACCGGATCGCGTTCGGCCTGACCTTCCGGCAGCTCGGCATCATCGGCGGTACCGGCCTGGCCGGCTTCGGCGTCTACCGCGCCGTCGGGCACCTACTCCCGCCGATCGCGTGGATCGTCGCCGGGGTCATCGTGTTCGCCGTCGCGATCGTGATCGCGCTCGGCCGCCGCGACGGCCTACCCCTCGATGTGTGGCTGCGGCACGGTCTGGCCCTGTCCCGCAGCCCACGCACGTTCGCGCCGGGCACGCCTCGGGCCAGCGCGGTCGCGGCCGTGGCCGGCACGCCGAGCGTCCCGGCGCCGCTGCGCTCACCGGTCACGGCGGTCAGCCCGACCGGAGTCCTCACCTCGGAGGGCAAGAACCGGGTGCTGATCGCCTGCGGCACCACGAACATCCACCTGCGCACCGGTAGCGAGCAGGGCGCGCTGCTCGACGGGTTCGGGCGGTTCCTCAACTCCTTGACGGGGTCGGCGCAGATCGTCGTGGCCGCGCAACGGCACGACCTGACCGTTCACGCGCAGGCCATCGTCGACCACGCGCCGCGCCTGCCGCATCCGGCGTTGCAGGCCGCCGCCGATGACTACGCCGAGTTCCTGCTCGACCTCGACAGCGAGCGCGACCCGTTGCGGCGTCAGGTGCTCGCGGTCGTCACCGGCGAGCAGGCCGCTGACAGCGCCGTGCGTGCCCTGTCCGGCCTCGGCGTCGAAGCCACCGCGCTGGACGGGCTGGCGCTCGCCGCCGCCCTCGCGAGCGCGGTCGATCCCTTCTCCCCACCGGTGCCCGGCCCCCGCGCGGTGCCCGGCGCCCCGATCACCCTACGGAGCACACCGTGAACCTGTTGAAGACCCGCAAGAAGAACGTTGTGGCCGGGGAGGGGATGCCCTCCCCGGCCGCGCTGTCGGTCACGCCGTGGCACGTGCAGGTCGGCGACGGGTACGCCGCCACCTACGCCGTGTGCGGCTACCCCGCCGAGGTCGGCCCAGCGTGGCTGGACCCGCTGCTGTCCTACCCCGGCCGCGTCGATGTCGCCGTTCACCTCGACCCGGTGCCGCCGCCCCTGGCGGCGCCGATGCTCAAGCGCCAACGCGCCCGCCTCGAATCCTCCCGCCGGCTCGACGCCGACCAGGGCCGCCTCGGGGACCCGATGGTCGAGGCCGCCCGCTCGGTCAGCAGCGGCGCCATCGACGGCTGCGCGGACAGCGCGGCCCACCACGCGGTCCATGGGCCGACGCCACCGCTGCACGGCTTCGCGGTAACAGGCGCCTCGGGCATGGCGTCGGCGACCAGGAGCAGTCCGGTCGGGACGAGCAGGTGCCGGGCCTCGGTGTACCAGTCGCGGACGGTGTTCGCGATCACCACCGAACGCGCCGCCGCCGGCGCGGCCGTCCGCCCACGCGTCACGACCAGCGAGGGACAACGGCCGAGGGAGACTCCGGGGCAGGGGTCCGGCGGTGCGCCGGGCTTGGGAGCCGCAGGCGCAGGCCAACGGTCTCGTCGGTGATCACCTCAGCCACGACCCCGTACACGTCCCGCAGGAGCCGGTCGGTGAGGATCTTCCCCGGCGGCCCGGCGGCAGCCACCCGGCCGGCGTGCAGAACCACGAGGCGGTCACAGTAGGCGGCGGCGAGTTCGATGTCGTGCAGAGCGGCCACGACGGTCGTCCCGAGACCGCACACCAGGTCGAGGACGGCCAGTTGGTGTGCCAGGTCCAGGTGGTTGGTGGGTTCGTCGAGCAGCAGCAGGCGGGGCTGCTGGGCCAGGGCCCGGGCGAGGTGGACGCGCTGGCGTTCACCGCCGGAGAGCGTGGCGACCCGGCGTCCGGCCAGATCTTCCAGGGAGCAGCGCCGTACCACGTCCGCCACGATCCGGCGGTCGTTGGCGGTGGTCCCACCGAGCGCGGATTGGTGGGGTACGCGGCCGAGTGCGACCAGATCGGCGACGGTGTGCTCGAGGTCCGGCGGGGTGTCCTGAGTGAGGACGGCCACCTGGCGGGCGACCTGCCGGGCCGGCTGGTGCCACAGGTCCGTCCCGTCGAGCAGGACCGAGCCGCCGGTGGGGCGGTTCCGCCGGTAGACGCAGCGCAGGAGGCTGGACTTGCCGCTGCCGTTGGGGCCGAGCAGGCCGACGATCTCTCCGGGTTCGACGACGAGGTCGACGTCGCGCACGATGGTCGCGCCGCGGGGTCCCCAGCGGACGGCGCGTAGTTCGAGGTGGGCCGGTGTCACGGGTGGGCCTTACGCAGCAGGTACAGGAAGAAGGGGGCGCCGAGCAGCGCGGTGATGACGCTGATGGGTACCTCGTCGGGGTCGTTGACAGTGCGGGCGGCGAGGTCGACCCAGACCAGGAAGACCGCACCGGCCAGCGCGACCACCGGCAGGAGGCGCCGGTGATCGGGGCCGACGAGCAGCCGCATGGTGTGCGGGACGATGAGGGCGACGAATCCGATTCCGCCGGTGACCGACACCAGGCTGGCGGTCACCAGGGCGCAGCCGACGACGAGCCGGCGGCGTACCTGGTCGCCGTCCACGCCGAGGCTGGCGGCGGTGTCGTCGCCGAGGGTCAGCGCGTTGAGCCGAGTGATGTTGGTGACGAACCAGGCGCCCGCCGCGCCCGTCACGATCGTAGCCACCGGTAGGTGCGCCCACTCGGTGCCGGCCAGCCCGCCGAGGGTCCAGTGCAGCGCGGAGCGGACGTCGCGGTCGGGTGTGGTCAGGACGAGGTACTGGGTGACGGCTTCGCACAGCGCCGCGACGGCGACGCCGGCGAGGATCAGCCGGACGGTGCTGGTGCGGCCGAGGGCCAGCACGGCGGCGAAGGCGGCGACCGCGCCGGCGAACGCGCCGGTCGGCACGGAGACGGCCGCGACCGGGGCCAGGCCGAGCAGCATCACGCTCACCGCGCCCAGCGAGGCGCCGGAGGTGACCCCGATGATGTACGGGTCGGCCAGCGGGTTGCGCAGCACCGCCTGGAGCACGGCGCCGACCAGGGCGAGCCCGGCGCCGGTGACCGCGCCCAGCAGCACCCGCGGTAGGCGGATACCCCAGACGATGGCCCGGTCCGGACCGATGATGCCGGTGCCGTCGCCGACGCCGAGTTCGTGACCGATGACGCGCCACACCACGTCCACGGGGATGGCGACGGGGCCGAGGCTGACGGCGGCGGCGATCGAGGCGACGAGCACCACGGCCAGAGTGCCCAACCAGATGGTGAGTGGGAGTCGCAGGGCCCCCGCCCTGGTCGAGGCGACCGGGGCGGGGGTGGCGGCGCGAGTGGTCACTCAGCCGAGTCCGGCGACAATGGTCTGCAGGGCGCGGCCGGAGCGCAGCCCCGGCTGGTTGTCGTTGACCGGCACGACGATGAACCGCTTCTCTTTCACGGCGGTGACGCCCTGGATCGGCGGGTAGCTGGTCAGGAAGGCGATCGCCGCGTCGGCGGGCTCGAAGGCCTGGTCCTCGATGAGGATCGCGTCCGGGTTGCGCTTGACCAGTTCCTCCCAGTTGACCTGGCCGAAGCCGGTGACCTCGGGGAAGGCGTTGGCGGCCCCGGCCCGGCGCAGCAGGTCGTCCACGAGTGCCTGGGAGCCGGGGGTGGTGGGCTTGTCCTTGCCGCCGGAGTAGACGAACACCTTGGGGTTGCCGGACACCGGCTTGACCGAGTCGATCTCGCCGCGCAGCTTTGTGACCAGCGCCTCGGCCTGATCGGTCGCCCCGAGCAGGTCGCCAAGATTCTTCAGGTCCGCGTAGGTGTCGTCGACCGTCGCCTTGCGCCCCTGGCACGCGCCGGACAGCAGGTACGAGTTGACGCCCTCCTCGGCGAGCTTGGCCCGGTCACCGAGGGCCTTGGGTCCGTAGTCGTCGGGGTAGGCGCTGACGACGAGTTCGGGCCGGGCGGCGAGCACCGTCTCCTTCGACGGTGGCGGGAACGCCTTCTTGGCGATGATGGTGACACCCTGCATGTCGTCGGCGTACTCGGGCAGTAGCTCGCCCGGGGCGACGGTGCCGACCAGGCGGTCGCGCTGGCCCAGCGCCAGGATGATCTCGGTCGCCGGGGTGCTGGAGGTGACGATGCGCTGGGGTGCCTGCCGGTAGCTGTACTGCTGGCCGCAGTTCGTCACCGTCTTCGGCCCGGCCGCCTCGTCGGCGGCGGCGGTGGTTGGTTCGGCGGCGCCACCGCAGGCGCTCAGGGCCAGGACCAGGGTCAGCGCGCCGGCGAGGGTGAATCTTCTCATCTATCTGTCCTTCTCTCTCATCGGGCAGGTACAGCGGGACCGCCGGACGTCCGGGCGGGTGTCGGTGCGGTGTTCCCGGTCAAACATGCGGCACCGGGAGCAGGCAGGGCCGGTCCGGTAGCGGCTCCGCACCCGGCCCGAGGAACGGGAACGCGGCCGGCGCGGTGGACCGCAGTCCCGGCACGACGACGCGGACGACGTGGTAGCCGGCAGCTGCGGCGTCGGCGGTGGTGAGGTCGGCGGTGAGCGGGGTGAGGCCCTGGGCGGCGAGGGATGCGTCCAAATCGGGACCGGTCGTGGTCCAGCCGTGCCGCTGCGGTGTGGGATCACCGGTGTCGAGCCGGGCGGTGACGGCTTCGGCGACGCGCGGGTCGGCGAGCAGCTGCGCGTGGCAGACGATGTCAGTGACGTCGGACAGGTCGACGGCGTACGAGTCGGCGTACCGGCGGTCGCGGCGGTAAGCGTGCAAGGGTCGCCAGTCCACGACGCCGTCGGCGACCAGTTGGACGGTGCGCAGGCTCTGGCACGCCTCGGCCGCTGCCTTGGCGGCGGCGGTCCGGGCGTCGAGAGCCAGGGCGCAGCCGACGCCGAGCAGCCCGTCGTCGTCCTCGGCGACGGCCAGCACCACGGGTGCGGCCAGCAGGTTCGGCACGGCGCGCAGCACCCCGGGGAAGCCCGGGACGGTCTCATCGAGCAGCGGGAAGCGGGTGCCGGCGTGCCAGCAGGTGGCCAGGGCGTGCCGTTCGACGACCTCGGCGAGGGCGGCGGCGCGCGCGTGTGTCCGGGTGGGTCCGGCCGCGACGCCGGCCGCCACCGGTAGGTGGGGTGCCGGCCCGGTCGGCGGTGGGGACAGCGAGCACAGCGACGCCGGCACCCACACCCGGCCGCCGTCCGGTGTGGTGGCTGGGGTCCAGCGGATCCGGTCGCCGCGATCGATCCCGGTGAACGGGGCCGCCTGATCGGGTCGGTAGAGAGCGACCAGCCGCGGATCGACGGCCGGCGACCCCTCGTCGGTCAATCCGTGCCAGGTGTCCACCCTCGTCCCCCCGGGTTGCCGGTGGCCGCAGTAGCGCTCCATCGCCTCGCCCAGGGCGGCGGCGGTGGCGGCGTCGGGGGTGGTCCAGGACGCGCCGGAGACGGTGGGGCGTCCGCCCGTCGGGCCCACCCAGGCCAGGTCGGCGTGCGTGACATGCAGGTCGGTGGGGAGGCGTTCGTGGTGCAGCGCGGTGACGAGGCCGGTACGTCGATCGGTGATCATGTGTGGGGTAGGGGGACGCGGTTGACCTCCGCCTCGCGCAGCGGTGCCGCGCGGAGGCCGAGCTGGACGGGATCGGTGTAGAGGCGGCTACCGCCGAGGAAGGGGTAGGCCGCCGGTGAGTTGCCGTAGGCCCCCGCTGCCACCACCCGGATGACGGCGAGACCCGCGCTCGCCGCGTCGGGGGTCGTGACGTCCACGGCCACCGCGTCGATGCCCTGTTCGGCGAGCCGGTGCAGGTAGGCGGCGCGGATGTCGCCGTGCAGGTGGGGCAGGTCGTCGAGGTGTACCTGGTCCTCGCCGCCGGTGATCGGGTGCAGGTGCTCGCGCATGGCCGGGTCGAGCCATAGTTGGCCGTGGCAGCCGAGATCCACGACGTCGGTCCAGTCGGGACGGTAGGACTGCGTGTAACGGCGGTCGGCGCGCCAGGGGCGGAAGACCGTTCCGTCGATGAGCCCGGAGCGGGCGGCCTGCCAGATCTCGCCGTCGGCGTCGAGCAGGCCGGCCGCGTACCGGCGCAGGGTGACTGCCTCGGCGAGGGCCTTGGCGACCGCGGCCGACGGCTCGGGCCGGGCGGCCACCCCGACAGCGGTGATCCGCAGTTCCGGGTCGTCGATCAGCACGCCGACGACGGCAACGTCGAAGACGGTGGGGATGGCGACGACCCGGTACCGGATAGTGGTGGTGGTGCCGGCGGCACGGGCCCAGCCCGGTCCGCGCTCCGGGTCGGGGATCAGCAGGCGGGAGAGGGCCGGGTGCGAGACGTCGACTGGTCGGGCGGGCAGGCCGTTGGCCCACCAGATCACGGTGGCATCCCGTTCGATGACCTCCTCCAGGGCGGCGGTCTCCGCGGCGGCGCGGGTCGGTCCCGCCGCGAGCCCGGCCAGCATCGAGAAGTTGGTACGAGGTTCCCCGTCCCGGGGTGGCAGGAGCCAGTTGACGTAGACCAGGGACGCCGGGACGGCCGTCGGGGTACCGTCGGCCAGGGCATAGCCGGCCGTCCACAGCACCTCCACGTCCCGCGTGAAGGGTTCGAACGGGAAGTCGGGTTGCGCGTGCTGGGCCGGCGAGTGCAGCGCCAGGGACTCCGGGTCGACTGCCCGGTGCCCGGCGGCGCGCAGCTGCCGGTGGCTGGCCCGGCGCAGGTCGGCCGGCACGAAGTTGCCGCAGTACCGCTCGACAGCCTCGCCGACGGCGGCCCGGTGGGCCTGCTCGGGGTCGGCGAAGGCGGTGCCGGTGGCGACCCGGTCAGCGGGCCAGGGCAGATGGCGCATCATGTCGGCGACGTCGGCGACCGCGACGTCCAGTCCCTGCGGCCACCAGTGCTCGGCGGGCAGCCGCACGGTTCCCCGCACGACGCCGGTCCGGGTGTCGATCAGCGCGTCCACGTCTCACCTGTCCTCGGGGATGGGGGCACGCAGGACGACCGTGTCGAGGCGGAGCGTCGCCGGCGCGGGTGGTCTCGGGTGGCGCGGGTAGCGGCTGGTGGTCAGCTCCAGCCGCAGCCGGTGGTCGGCGGGGAGATCGACGGCGAGCGGCCCGAGGGTGATCTCCGTCGTCCAGCTCCCGGCGGGAACGGCAGTGCGGCCGTCGGTCAGGACGGTGCGGATGCCGGCCGGGGTCTGGTGCACGAGGGTCGCGACGAGCTGCGACGGCAGGTCCGAGCGTCCGGTGACCTGGCAGGAGGCGTGACCGTGGTAGCGCACCGGCCCGGCTCTCTCGCCCAGCGCGACGCCCGGTACGTCGGCGAGCTGGGTGAGGTCCGCCGAGTGCGGCAGCGACGGGTACGGCCGGGCCGGGTCGGCGGTCAGCACGGCGGGCTGGCCGGTGAGCACCGTCCCGGCGTGTCCGGGTGCGGGCACCGGGGAGCCGTCGCGCCAGACGCCGCTGCCCAGCCACAGCGTCCGGGACGTCCCCCAGGTGCCGGTGAGCCACTGCAGTGTGAGAGCCGTCGGGTCCGGTTCGACCGGTACGTCGATCGCGCACTCGGCGGACAGCTCGTGCGTCAGCGGTGAGACCCAGCCGCCGACGACGCAGGTGGCGTCGCCGGCGAGGGCCGCGTGGTGGAGGGTGGCCGCCACCGATCGGCAGTACCAGCTCCCGATGTGCAGCGACGGCACCCGGCACGCGGCCACCGCCGCTTCGACGCGCTGCACCGCCGTCGCGGTGTCCGCCCGACGTGGCGGCCAGGGCCGCATGTCGACCGGCCACCGGTCTGGCAGTTCGTCGTCGTCGAGTGGCAGGTCGGTGGCGGCTGTCGCCAACGCGGTCAGGCCCGGATGCCCGACCCGGCCGCTGCCGTGTTCGGTACGCCACCACAGCTCGCCGTCGACCGGGGGGATCGGGTCGGCGGGCGGCCACGGCTGCCGGCTGACCACCCCGGTGACCGCTGGATGGCCGCTGGCGCACCAGGCGGCGTACGCCTCGTATCCGGTGCCGACGAGCACGACCCGCCCGTCCGACCAGGGCTGGCCGGTGATCCAGTCGAGGGTGGCGTGCCCATCGACGGTCTCGTCGGTGCCGGCGACGAAGTCGCCCGGTGACCGGAACCGCCCGCGCAGGTCCTGCAGGACGACGGCGTAGCCGGCCGCCGCGTACGCTGCCGCCTCCGGCCACAGGCCCGGCGTCCCGTACGGCGTGCGGACCAGCACCGACGTGGCCGGCTCGTCCGGCAGCCACCCGTCGGCGGCCAGACCGGCGACCTCGACACCGACCCGGATGCTCACGGTGCCTGCACCATCAGGTCCGCCGGCACCGGAAGGACGGGGTGCCGCCGGACGATCCCCGTGCCCGGGTCCACGCCGTACTGGGTGCGCTCGCCCGGCACCGGCCGGCCCGCCAGGTACGCGCGTACGTCGGCCGCGACGAGGCCGGCGACCACAGCCGCTCCCGACGGGTCGGGGGGCCCGGCCGGCCGGCCGCCGGAGTCGAGCCACGCCCAGTAGGACAACAGCTGGTCGGGGAACGGACTGGCGGCCAGCCGCCGCAGCCGCAGATCGGCGTAGCTCGGGCCGACGTGCGGCACCGACAACGGTCCGGCGTACCAGCGGCCACCCTCGGCGTACCCGCGATGCCAGGGGATCCCGGCCGTGATGCAGTCGGCGTCCAGGCGCTGCCACCGGCTGTCCGGCAGCCAGTCGGCGCAGGCGACGACCATCGCCGCACCGTCGATGTCCTCGGTTCGCTTGGCGTCGAGGAGGCGCCCCAGGTGCTCGACCAGGACACCGTCACCGAGCAGGACCACCGGACCGATGGGGCCTTCCGGCTTCTCCGTGAGGAACCCCTCACCAGCCAGGGCGTCGAGCAGTCCCGCGGTGTCGGCGTCCCGCGCGACCGCCGTGTGCGGGGTGACGTCCCCGTCGAGCAGGGCCACGACCAGCTCCCGGCGGTCGGGCTCCACGTCGACGGTGAGGAAGTCCTCGGTCGGCGTGACGAGCAGGAAGCCGTCCGCCGTGGGGACGACGGCGGCGCCGGGCGCCAGGCGCAGCGGCCGGTCGGCCAGGGACCAGTCCATAGCTCCTCACCAGGGATCTAGGCTTACGGGAGGGGTGCGTGGGCGTCACATCCGCCC